>NZ_BAABWV010000018.1:0-125800 GCF_040365005.1 Aquicoccus sp. SU-CL01552
CAAGTGCTCGATAACCTGCGGTTTCTGCGATCTTGCCATGTAACTTGTTCCGGAACATTCTGTTCTGAGAGGATGGTATTCAATGATGATGTCGGTCCACAAGGGGGGCACCACGCGACCGGTCGAACCGATCAAGCCGCCGGACCAAATGAGGGTTCGATCTGAGTTCTTTTCTGCTAACGCCACCGGCATCGAAGTGTTCAGGTTGCGTTACAGGTTTTTCTTTCAAAATCAGCGCATTGCGAAAAATTCACCAAACCGGCGCAGGCAACAGGTTCAGAGAATTTCGGCCCTGAGAGACCGATTTTGACCGCCTCGCGCCGGGCGTGGTGAATAGCCCCTCCCGCATAACCCTCGAAAACAACGAGAAAATCCTGCCGGGTCCGGATGGGGAGAGCGATTTCACAAAGGCAAGTGGCGGACAGTGAGGGATTCGAACCCTCGAGACGGTTTCCCGCCTACACACTTTCCAGGCGTGCGCCTTCGACCACTCGGCCAACTGTCCGTGCGGCGGATATGTGCCGGATCGGCGGCGGCATTGCAAGGCGGAAATCGACCTTCGGCGCGATTGGCATGGCAATTGGTCCGATGGGCCGGGCACCTCCCGAATTGGCGGGTCGCGCCGCGCGTCAATCCTCCGCGCGGCCCTGCTGCGGATCGGCGTTCGCGCCCTCTTCGCGCCCGGCGGAAGGGGCCGGGTCACCCGGACGCAGCGCCTCGGGGTTGCGCAGCCAGATATCGCGCTGTGCAAAGGGAATCTCGATCCCCTCCTCGGCGAACCGCTCGGCGATCGCGTGGTTCATGTCGGATTTCACCGACAGCACCCAGTTGACGTCCCGCAGGATGGCACGGATCTCGAAATCCAGCGAATCCGCCCCGAACCCCTGGAACACCACGTTCGGCGCCGGGTTGGCCAGCACCATCGGATGCGCGTTGGCGATCTCGCGCAGGATGGATTCGACCCGCTTGGTCTCGGTGCCATAGGCCACGCCCACCGGCACGATCACCCGGCCCACCGTGTTGCCGCGGGTATAGTTGGTGACGATCCCGCTCACCAGGTCGGCGTTGGGCACGATCACGTCGGTCCGGTCAAAGGTCTCGATCCGGGTCGAGCGCACCGAGATGTCGCGCACATAGCCCATCTGCCCGTTGACCTCGATCCAGTCGCCCTCCGAGATCGGCCGCTCGATCAACAGGATGATGCCGGAGACGAAGTTCGACACGATGTTCTGCAGCCCGAAACCGATCCCGACCGACAGCGCGCCGGCCACGATGGCCAGCGAGCTCAGGTCGATCCCCGCCGCCGTGATTGCCGCCAGCGCGGCCAGCATGATACCCACGTAGCCTGTGCCGCTGATCACCGCGTTCTGGCCGCCCGCATCCAGCCTCGTGCGCGGCAAAAGGCTGCCCTTCAGCGCGCCCTGAAACGCCCGCGTGGCGGCATATCCGATCCCGAAGACCATCGCGAAGGTCAGGAAATCGATCGGCGAGATATTGGTATCGCCGACATTGAACCCGGCCAGGAACCGGGCCCAGACCTCGGTCAGGTCCGCCACCCGCGCGCCCCAGATCAGCGCCAGCACCGGCAGCGACAGCACCGACAGGGCAAACCCCGCCAGCGCCGGAACGATCGTTTCCTCGACCTCGGCGCCCCGCCCGGACAGCCAGCCGTAAAGGTCGGAGACGAAGCGTTGCAGAACCAGCACCATGCACACGACGGCGATCGTCATCATCGCCGGAAAGACGATCGCCTCGGCCAGCGTCTGATACCCCGCCGCTGACAGCAACGGCGCCGCCCCGGCGGCCAGCAGCGACAGGAACCGAAGGCCCGGCGCCATCCGACGCATGCCCGCCGGCATGGTCTCGGTGTCCGGATCGTCGATCAGGATAATCCGCCGCAACTGCAACAGCACCGCCGCCGAGATCAGGATGACCGGAAAGACCAGCACCGCGCGCGCCGCCTCCGAGATCGGCTGCACCGTCTCGATCAGGGAGATGATGCGATAGAGGGCCAGCAACAGCGCGAGATAAAGGAAATTGCGCCGCGCCGCCGCCCGTGCCGGTGCCGGCAGCGGAATCAGCGCGTCGCGGTCGCGCTTGGAATAGACCTGGTCCCCAAGCCACAGGAATCCCAGGATGATCGCCCCCAGCACCGGCAGAGCGCCCAGGAACACGCTGCCGCGCAACCCGACCGCCTCCGAGGCGGTCACCGCCCGCGTGATCAGGTACAGCCCCAACAGCGGCAACCCGATCCGCCCGAGCGACACGACAAAGCGCCACACCTTGGTTCCGCGCCCGCCGAGGTCCTGCAAACGACCGCCGGCGCGTTCGGCCCAGCCCCGACCGCGCACCAGCAGCACCAGGCCGGCGATGGTGAACAGCAGGATCAAGGGCGCGTTGTCGCGCAACTGGTTGAGATCCCGCGCCGCCTGCCAGCTGCTCACCGTCTCGTTGCGCAGATCGCGCAGCAGTGCCGTCAGGTCCTTGACCGCCGTCGTCCAGCCCACCGGGTTCAGGGGCGTTTCGCCCCGGGACAGCAACTCCCGCGTCTGCCGCTCCCGCGCGATGCGGTCCAACTCCGAGATCAACCCGTCGGCACGGGTATAGGCCTCCTGCGCCACCACCGAGGGGACCTGCAGATCGCTCAGCTGCGCGTTCAGCCGGGCGCGCAGATCCGCAATGCCCGCCGGCTCTTCCTCGCCGTCCGCCGGGGCCTCTCCCAGCGTGGAGAGTTGCGATTTCAAGGTCTTGATCCGGGACGAGTTGCGGTCGCGCTCCTCCAGGAAGGTCTGGCGGTAATCGACGAGCTGCGCGCGCAACTCCTCCAGCGCCGCGTTCGAGGCGCGATCGGCCTCTATGGCGCTTTCCGCGCGCCGCGCCGTTTCCTTCCAGGCGGTGTAATAGGGATCCTGCTCCAGCGGCGGGGTGAGCACCTCCTCGGCGACCGGGGTCTCGCTGTCCGCCGTCTCCTGGGCCTGCCCGAGCGAGGCGAACAGACCCAGCAGGGCCGCCAGCAGCAGCGCGACGACCTGCGCCGGCATCCGACGCGGCCCTGCTGCCCGGCGCCGGGCCATCACACGTCTTCGAACACGCCCGGGATGCTTGCCGGGGCGGCGGTCATCCAGTCGGGCACGGGCAGGTTCTTGTCGCGCAGGAAATCCGGGTTGAACAGCTTGGATTGATACCGTGTTCCATAGTCGCACAGGACCGTCACGATGGTATGTCCCGGCCCCATCTCTTTCGCCATGCGCACTGCCCCGGCCACGTTGATGCCCGAGGAGCCGCCCAGAACCAGACCTTCCTCGTGCAGCAGATCAAAGATGTAAGGCAGCGCCTCTTCATCCGGCACGAGGTAGGCGTTTTCAGGCTTGAACCCCTTGAGGTTCTCGGTGATCCGCACCTGGCCGATCCCCTCGGCGATCGAACCGCCGTCGCTGATCTTGAGCTCGCCACTGGTGTAATAGTCATACAGCGCGGCGCCGCGCGGGTCGGCCAGCCCGATCTTGACGCCCTTGGGTTGCAGGGCCTCGGCCACGCCCGCCAGCGTCCCGCCGGACCCCACCGCGCAGATGAACCCGTCGACCTTGCCGCCGGTCTGTTCCCAGATTTCCGGACCGGTGGTTTCCACGTGGGCCTGTTTGTTGGCCACGTTGTCGAACTGGTTGGCCCAGATCGCGCCGTTCGGTTCGGTCTTGGCCAATTCATTGGCCAAGCGCTCGGAATAGCGCACGAAGTTGTTGGGGTTGCGATACGGGGCGGCGGGCACCTGCACGAGTTGGGCGCCGGCAAGCCGCAGCATGTCCTTCTTTTCCTGGCTCTGGGTCTCGGGGATCACGATCACCGTCTTGAACCCCATCGAGGCCCCGACCAGCGCCAGCCCGATGCCGGTATTGCCCGCCGTGCCTTCGACGATGGTGCCGCCCGGCTTGAGCGCGCCGCGCGCCACCGCGTCGCGGATGATGTAGAGCGCCGCGCGATCCTTGACCGACTGACCCGGATTGAGGAACTCGGCCTTGCCGAGGATCTCGCATCCGGTCTCTTCGCTGGCCTTCCGCAGCCGAATAAGGGGGGTATGTCCAACGGCCTCGGCCAAATCCCGTGCGATGCGCATCCTGTCCTCCGTCATCTGGGTCACCCCGTGGTGTAGCGCCGCCCATGCCCGGCGGCAAGCACCGCCCTAACCTTCGGCGCGCAACCGGTCGCGGTGCCGCGCCAGCCAATGCGCGGTGACCAAAAGCGGCATGTCGCGATAGCGATTGCCGTCAATCCCCGCCATGAGGTCGTCGAACCCGATGATCGCACTGCGGATATCCTCGCCCTCCTCGTCCAGCCCGCCGCTGTCGGTGGTCCGTGTCAGGTCGGCGATCCCCACGAAAAGGTGAAGATATTCCCCCGAGGAACCGGTGCTGGAATAGGCCTCTCCCGCCTTTTCCAACCGCCGAACCACGAGCCCGGCCTCCTCAATCGCCTCGCGCCGGGCGGTCTCTTCCGGGTCCTCGCCGGGATCGACCAGCCCCGCGACCGGCTCCCAGACCCAGGGTGCGGGATCGCCGGCCAGGTAGACCGGCGCGCGGAACTGCTCGACCAGCAGAACCGCATCGCGCACCGGGTCATAAGGCAGGACCACCGCCGCCTGCCCCACCATCTGCGCACTGCGGTTCAACACCGGGCTCATCGTCCCGTCATGGCGGCGAAACCGCAGGTCGGCCTCTTCCATGCCGTAAAAGCTCAGGTGCGAAAAGCGATGCCTCTCCACCACCACGTCGCGGGTCACGTCGCGCGCCGGGTCCGCCGGCCGCGCCCGCGCCGCCACCCAGGATGCCGCGCGGCGGCGGATCGAGGCAAACCGCGTTGCGATCTCATCCGCGCTCACGCGTCCGTAATAGCCCATCACCTCCTGCGCCGCCCGGCAGGAAACCTCGCCCCAACGCGCGACCCAATCCTCCAGCGACCAGGGCGCACCGGGCTGCCACAACCCTGGATCGGGGAAAAACACCTCGGCGGATGCGGATTCCCCGTTTTCCAGCGTCAATTGTACAATTTCGCGCCCATAGCCAAAGCCGCCCTCGTAATACGACAGCCGCGCGATGTCCTCTGTCTCCAGCCCCCGGACCAACACCCCGCGCGCGGTTTCGCCCCCGGCCGAAAGGATCATCGGGAATACCTCGTCGCGCGCCCAATGCACGGCGTGATCCGCCAGGTGCGCCGGCGTGATGTCCAGCGTATCGGCAGTACGCCCCAGCACCACCTCCAGCAACGGTACATGCCGCAAGGTGCCGTAAAAGAAGAGATCGGCCAAATCCTTGATGTCCTTCCTGTTCAGCTCAGCGCCAGAGCACCCCGGCCATGCGCGTCAGAAGGCCCGACAATACCCCCCCGACCAGAACCGTCACCATGATCCACGGCTCGAACAGGTACTGCGCATAATCGACCGAGATCTTGATCACCGCCAGGATGGCCTCGAACGGACCACGAAAGCGGTGCTCCATCGCCAGACGGAGCATCTCGTTCCCGCCTTGAAGAACCACCCCCCAAAACAGCAGAACGACAACGCCCGCGAGGCCGTTGTTCACCGCGCTCGCAAAACCTTCGCCATGACGCCGCCCCATCACCATCCAGCCGCAGACCAGCCCCAGGCAGATGTTCAGCGGCAGGAAATAGCCGAAATCAATGCCCTCGGGCAATTGCGGCATCACCTGCACCGAGATCGCAAGCGCGATCACTGCGAGGCAGAGCGCGGCAACAAGGCGGGCGGCTGTGGGCATGAGCGGGCTCTCCTATCCGGGTCGGGACACGGTGATCTGGGTCACGTCCACCGTTGCGCTGTCGAACGCGGCAGCGCAAGCGGTAAGGTAGAAATTCCACATCCGTTTGAACCGATCATCGAACCCCATATCGGAAATTTCGTCCCACTTGTCATTGAACGTCTCGTGCCAGCGGCGTAGCGTCAGATCATAGCTTGGCCCGAACTCCATCGAGCGGACGACGCTCAGCCCGGCCCGGTCCACCTGTTCGCGCAAAACACGAGGACAGGGCAGCATCCCGCCGGGAAATATGTGTTTCTGAATAAAATCCACCCCGCGCCTGTAAACCTCCCACCGGCGGTCCGCAACCGTGATGATCTGCAGCGTTGCGTTGCAGCCCGGCCTCAGCCGTTCCCGCAGCGCGTCGAAATAGACAGGCCAGTATTTCTCACCCACGGCCTCGAACATCTCGATGCTCGCCACGCCGTCATACTGGCCGCGCTCATCCCGGTAATCCTGAAGTTTGAGTTCAACTTGGCCGGAAAGCCCCGCCTTTTCAATACGTTCCTTCGCATAATTGAACTGCTCTTCACTGATGGTCAGCCCGGTCACCTTTAACCCGCGTTCGCGCGCGGCATATTCCGCGAAACCGCCCCAGCCGCAGCCGATCTCAAGGATGTGATCGCCCTCTCGGGCGCCCATCTGGTCGATCATGCTGGCGTATTTCGCCTGCTGCGCCCGCTCCAGCGGCTCCTGCCCGGTTTCGAACAGCGCGCTGGAATAGGTCATCGTCTCATCCAGCCACAGCTTGTAGAAATCGTTACCCAGATCGTAGTGGTACGAGATGTTCTTGCGCGCCTGCTTGCGGTGGTTGCGTTGCAGCCAGAACCGCAGCCGTTCATAGGCGCGCACCAGCCCCTGGCCGGGAAACCCGTCGTAGACCGAGTCATTGCCCCGATGCACCAGATCCATGAAGGCCTGCAGATCCGGCGAACTCCACCATTGCTCCAGGTAGGCGTCGCAAAACCCCAGGTCGCCCTCGCGGATCAAACGGGCGAAAAGATCGCGATTGTGCACATGCATCTCGGCCACCGGCCCCGGTTCACGGCCCTCGGCACGAAACACCCGACCGTCCGGCAACCGGATGTCGAGGCGCCCGCAATCCAGCGTGCGCAACAGCGCCATCACCTGCGGGCAGTACCTCGGCAGGTTCTTTTGCCCGTCGGTCGATGTCAGGATCATCCACCCCTCCGTTCATCCGTTTGAAAAGGCTAGGCCGGGTTGTCCCGTCAGGCAAGTCACCTGTCGGATTTGGCCGCCGGAGTGCGGTTTTCATACGCCTCAAGCGCAATCCGACGGCCCTGAGCCGCGCTGACCACCGGTGCCGGGTAGGAATCGTCGGGCGTGAGCGCCCAACTTTCCGGAGTCACGCGGAAATACGACAGCGCGGTTTCCGGTGGGTCGCCCTGCCCCTCGGCGATCCAGGCCCGGCGATAGGCGCCGTCGGGGTCGAACTTGTCCAACTGGGTCTCGGGGTTGAACACCCGGAAATAGGGGGTCGCATCCGGCCCCGATCCGGCCGACCATTGCCAACCCATCGCGTTGCTGGCCGGATCCCAGTCGACCAGGTGCTGTTCGAACCAGTCCATCCCGATACGCCAATGGGTCATCAGGTGCTTGGTCAGATAACTCGCGACGATCATTCGCCCGCGGTTGTGCATCCGCCCGGTCACATGCATCTCGCGCATCGCGGCATCGACAAAGGGCATGCCGGTGCGCCCCTGTTTCCAGGCCAACACATGCGGATGCTCCGGGTCGGTCTGCCACGGGAACCGGTCCCATTCTGGGCGCCAGTTCCCGGTCAGGATATGCGGGCTGTGGTACATCAGGTGATAGGCAAACTCGCGCCAGACCAGCTCCTTGAGAAAGGTGTCTGCGCCGGGCTGCCCCTCTTGCCGGGCCCGCAGCCCCGCGTGCCAGCAGCGTTGCGGGCTGATCTCTCCCAGCGAGAGGTATTGCGACAGGCCCGAGGTGCCATCGACCCCGGGGATGTCGCGCCGCGTGTCATAGGCCCCGATGCCGGCGTCGATGAACCGGTCTAGACGCGCCTGCGCGGCGGCCTCGCCCGCCTGCACGTGGGATCCCACCACGTCAGCGCCGCGCCGCATCCCGGCGCCCAGCGTCCAATCCTCCAGCCGGTCAGAGCGCGGCCAGCGGTCCGGCGCCGGAATGGATCCCGGGCGCGGCTCCGGCGCGGGGATATCGCGCTGGCGCACCGCCTTCCACATCGGGGAAAATACGCGGTAGTATCCGCCGGTCTTGGTCTCCACCGTCCAGGGTTCGAACAGCAGATGCCCGGGAAACGAGTGCGCGCCGATCCCGCGCGCCTTGAGATCGGCTTTCACCTCGGAATCGCGGGATTGCGCCGCCGGGTCATAGGCCCTTGTCCAATGCACCGCCCCTGCCTCGGTCTCGGCGATCAGGTCGTTCAGCACCTCGCGCGCCACGCCCCGGCGCAGGATCAGACGGCTGCCGATGCGTTCCAGCTCCGCCTGCAACGCCGCAAGGCCCCGGCCCAACCGCCATTTCGGCGCCGCGCCCAGCCCCTCGGCCAGGTCATCGAGGATGAAAACCGGGATCACCGGCGTCCCCGCCGAACAGGCCGCCCGCAGCGCGGCATGATCCGACAGGCGCAGATCGCGCCGGAACCACAGGATCACCGGAGAAGAGGACTCGGTCATGAACCACCCGTTGTTTTCTCATCATACGCGGGCGGGCATCGGCCGGATCACGAAAAGGTCAAAGAACCTTTTCCAATGCCTGCAAAAGCTGGGCGATCTCGTCGGGATGGGTGTAATGGGTAAAACTGAGGCGCAGCACGCCCTGCTCGGGATCCACCCCCATCGCCTGCAGGGGGCGCACCGCGTAGAAATCCCCGCCACCGGCCATCACCCCATGCGTGGCCAGATCCGCCGCCACCGGTTCAGCCGGGCGGTTCAGCGCCAGCGCCACCGTGGGCGCGCGCCGCGTCGCGTCCGAGGGGCCGATCAGGCGCAGGTCGTTGCGTGCAGAGACCGCGTCGAGAAGCGGCTGCAACAGCGCCGCCTCATGCGCCCGGATCACCCCGTTGACGAAACCGGCCCGCTGCACCGCGGGCGCCTCCGGGCCCGGTCCGCCGTGATGATCGCAGAGCGCGTCATAATAATCGGCCATCCCCGCGCTGGCCGCGACCTGGGCGTGATCCGGTCCGGCCGGGGTAAACCGCTTGTACAAGGTATCCGCGTTGAAGAAATGCGCCTGGTTCGGCAGCAGTTCACCCAGCGCGCGGCGGATCACCATCACCCCCTGGTGCGGGCCAAAGGTCTTGTAGGCGGAGAACAGGTAGATGTCGGGGCCCAGCGCATCCACGTCCGGGAACCCGTGCGGCGCAAAGGACACGCCGTCGACACAGACAAAGGCGCCGGCGGCATGGGCCATCGCGGTGATCTCGGTCACCGGGTTGATCTCTCCCACCACGTTGGAGCAATGCGGGAAACAGACCAGCCGCACGCTCTCGTCCAGGATCGTCTCAAGGTCCTCGGGGTTCAGGTGCCCGGTCGCCGGGTCGATCTTCCATTCGCGCACCTCGATACCTTCGTCGGCCAGCCGCCGCCAGGGGCCGGAGTTGGCCTCGTGATCCTGGTTCGTGACCACGATCGCCTCGCCCGGTCGCATCCATTGGCGCACCGCCTGCGCCAGGACATAGGTGTTCTGGGTGGTCGAGGGGCCGAACGAAAGCTCGTCGGACTGCACCCCCAGGATCGCGGCCATGCGGGCGCGGGCCTCATCCATCTCCTCGCCGGCCAGGCGGCTTGCCTCGTAGGGGGCATAGGGCTGGACCTTGCGCTGAGTATAGTAACGGGTCAGCCGGTCGATCACCGGCGCGCAGGTATAGGAGCCGCCGGCGTTCTCGAAGAACGCCTGCCCCTTCAGCGTCGGTTCGGAAAACGCGGGAAATTGTGCCCGCACGAAATCGATATCCAGCTGCATCCAGCCCTCCGTCCGCTTCGGCGCATCCGGCGCCGTGTCCGTTCGGCACTCAAATGCAAAAGACCCCGGGGCGCAAGCACCCCGGGGCCGTTGTCAATTGTCGCACCCGTGGCCTTCAGCGCCGCTCGGCCATCAGACCGCGCCAGATCGCCCAGCACATCACCAGCAGGACCACGGTGAACGGCAGCCCGGTGGAGATCACCATGGATTGCAGCGACGACAACCCGCCGGCCGACAGCAGCAGAACGATCGCCACCGCACCCTCGAAGATGCACCAGAACACCCGCTGCGGCACCGGCGCGTCGACCTTGCCGCCCGCCGTGATGGTGTCGATCACGAGGCTGCCGGAATCCGACGAGGTGACAAAGAACACCACCACCAGAACGATCCCGATCAACGAGGTGATCCCCGCCAGCGGCAGCACGTCGAGCATCTTGAACAGCTTGAGTTCAAGCGAGGCCTCCTGCGCGGCGGTATAGCCATCGGCCAGCACCTGGTGGATCGCGACGCCGCCGAACACGCTCATCCACAGCACGCAGACCAGGCTGGGGATCAGCAGCACGCAGATCACGAACTCGCGCACCGTGCGGCCGCGGCTAACGCGGGCGATGAACATGCCGACGAAGGGCGACCAGGAGATCCACCACGCCCAGTAGAACGACGTCCAGCCCTGCATGAAGTTGACGTCTTCGCGCCCGACCGGGTTGGAGAGGGCCGGCAGATACTCCAGATAGGCAAGCAGGTAATCGGCAAAGCCGGTCAATAGCGCCAGCGTCGGCCCGGCCACCAGCACGAAAAGCAGCAGACCAAAGGCCAGCCCCATGTTGATCTCGGACAGCACCTTGACCCCGCCGTCGAGGCCACGCAGCACCGAGATCAGCGCGATCGCCGTGATCACCGAGATCAGCACGACCTCGGTCGTGGCCCCCACCGGGATGCCGAACAGCTCGTTCAGGCCGGCATTGGCCTGGGTCGCGCCGAAGCCGAGCGAGGTCGCCAGGCCGAACAGCGTGGCAAAGACCGCCAGCACGTCGATCGCGTGGCCCCACCAGCCCCAGACACGTTCGCCCAGCAGCGGGTAGAAGGCCGAGCGAATGGTCAACGGCAACCCCTTGTTGTAGCTGAACAGCGCCAGCGCCAGCGCCACCACCGCGTAGATCGCCCAGGGGTGCAGCCCCCAGTGAAAGATCGTCGCGGCAAAGGCCAGCCGCACCGCCGCCTGTTCATCACCCGCAGCGGCGCCCAGCGGCGCCCAGTCGGTGCGCACACCGTCCTCGCCCACCACGGTGCCGCCGAAGGACGATGAGAAATGGCTCATCGGTTCGGAGACGCCATAGAACATCAACCCGATGCCCATGCCGGCGGCGAACAGCATCGCGAACCAGCCGACATAGCTGTAATCCGGTGTCGCCTCTGCCCCGCCCAGCCGGACCGAACCCGCCGGGGTGACGATCAGCAGCAGGCAGAAAATCACGAAGATGTTGGCGGCTCCCAGAAAGAACCAGTCAAACCCCTTGGTCACCGCCCCGAACAGCCAGCTGAAGGCGGCCCCGGCCTGTTCCGGCAGCGCGAGCGTGTAGAAGACGAAGGCGATGATCGAAAGCCCCGAGATCAGGAACACCGGGTTGTGGATGTCCAGCCCAAACGGGCCGATCTGGGTTTCGATGTTGTCCTGACCGATCTCGTAATCGGTGTCGATGATATCCGAATGCCCCTCGGGCTCCGGTATCCCCTGGTTTGTCGTATCGTCGGCCATCTCAGACCTCCTGTTCGCAAGTATTTCGTTCCGCGGATCAGCCGCGCACCACCATGACCGAGACCTTGGCATGACCGCACAGCTTGCCGCCGTTCGAGGGCCAGATGTAATCGACCAGGTTGGGAACATGGCTTTGCATCACCACCAGGTCGGCGCCGATCTCGTCGATGGCCTTGAACAGGGTTTCGTCGAGGTCGGTCGCGGGGTCGTGGGCAACCACCGCGTGGGCCGAGGCCACGATGCCATGCGTCTCGGCCTGCTGGGCGGCGAACGCCTCCAGCCGCGCGGCGTATTCCTCGGGGTTGTGACCCAGGGCCCCCGGCGTTTCGGCCGTCACACCGACATAGACCAGGTCCGCCCCGTAATGACTGGCCAGGTCCGCCGCGCAATCCAGCGCGCGCTGCAGCTTGTCCAGATGCGCCAGGTCGACCGGCGTCATGATCTTGGAAAACACGGGTAATGTCCCTTCCTTTTTTCCCACACGGATCAGGCGGTTCAGGCGGCACAGGCTCGAACCCGCCGGTCCGCGCGGATTTCGCGGACGCACCTGACAGAATGTCGCAGGCACGTGCCCCCACCGTAATCACGGATCCCGGCGAAATGCAAAGAAGCCGCGACCTTTCGACCGCGACTTCCGACATTTCCGAACCGGTCGGGGATCAGGCGTTGACGTCGACCACCACCCGGCCCTTGACCTGTCCCTTGAGTATATCCGCGCCCAGTTGCGGCAGGTCCGACAGCGTGGCGGGCTGCACCATCGCCTCGAGCTTGCCCATCGGCAGGTCCTTGGCGATCCGCTCCCAAGCGCGCAAACGGTTGTCATAGGGCTGCATCACGCTGTCGATGCCCAGCAGGTTCACCGCCCGCAGGATGAACGGCGTGATCAGCGCCCCGTCGATCGCCGCGCCGCCGGCCAGGCCGATGGCGGCGACCGAGCTGCCGTATTTCATCTGCTTGAGCACCCGACCCAGCATCGCGCCCGCCACCGCATCGACGCAGCCGGCCCATTGCTCGCTCTCCAGCGGTTTGCGGGTGACCTCGGTCAACTCCTCGCGCGCCACGATCTGGGTTGCGCCCAGCTCACGCAGGTAGGCCTCCTGCTCCGGGCGTCCGGTCACGGCGGCCACCTCGTAGCCCAGGTTGGCCAGGATCGCGGTGGCGACCGAGCCGACACCTCCCGCCGCCCCGGTGACCAGCACCGGCCCATGATCCTTTTGCAGCCCGTGATCCTCCAGAGCCATCACCGCCAGCATCGCGGTCAGGCCGGCGGTGCCCACCGCCATCGCGGTGCGGCTGTCCAGCCCCTCGGGCAGCGGCACCAGCCAATCGGCCTTGACCCGCGCCTTTTGCGCGTAGCCGCCCCAATGCGCCTCGCCCACACGCCAGCCGGTCAGCACCACCTTGTCGCCGGGCTTGTAACGGTCATCCGCGCTGGCCTCGACGGTGCCGGCGAAATCGATGCCCGGCACATGCGGATACTTGCGCACCAGCCCGGCGCCCGGCCCGATGCAAAGCCCGTCCTTGTAGTTGACGGTGGAGTAATCGACGGCGACCAGAACCTCTGCCTCGGGCAGATCATCGACTGCGATCTGTTGCACGGCGGCGCTGGTCTTGCCGCTCTCCTCGTCCTTGTCCACTACAAGCGCGTTGAACATCGTCTGTCTCCTTCAGGTTCGGGCAGGTCCCGGATGCTTCGCATGATCCCCGCTGCGGCCCTCTCCCCGGACCGCCAGCGACTCACCGCTCGGGTTTTAAATGTCAGACTTTTAAATGTCTGACAAATGAAAACCTCTCGATGGGGCTGGCGCTTGTCGGTGGCACGTTTCATCCCGCGTCTCCGGAGTATCGGTTCCGGCGCAGGCCAAGGCCATCTCTTGCCGGGCAATGCATCGCATTCACCGAGCGGCGGGGTCGCGGATCTTCACCCGTGTCGGCAGCGGATGCTCCAACCGGCGGCGCGGCCCTCGCGTTCGTCCCAGATCACGATGGAATACGTCCAACCGGTACTCAACGGTAAGCGCGCAAGTAATGGTATTCGAAGGCGCGCTTCAACCAGTGGAACGGCTTGAAACCGGGCAGCGCAAAGCTGATCCTCTCGTTCCGGAACACCAGCATCCCGGTGTTTAGCGTGTCCATGATGCAGATGAGTTCGGCCTTGAACCTGGTCGTCGGCTGCTGTCCGGCCAGCACGGACGCGATATTCTGCGCCACCGCCTTGGCCTGCAGATCCGCCTGGTGCGCCTGCTTGGCCAGCCAGTCTGGCCCCGGGTAGCTGCCCGCGTCGCCGGCGACCCACAGGTTGGGGTGGCCGCTGACCTGACATGTCGCCTCGGCCTTTACCATGCCGCCGGGCGACAAGGGCAGGCTTGCATTCTCCAGCCACTGCGGGCCGGTCATGCCGGGCTGGAACAGGATCAGGTCGGCCTCGATCTCGCCGCCCTCGGTCACCACCTTGCGTTCCTCCAGCCGCACCATCTTGTGGCCCAGATGGGTCTCTATCCCACGCTTCTTCATCTCGGTGAGCAGCCCGTCCACAGCCTTCGCGCCCAACCGCTGGCCGGGCCGCGGCGAGGGGTTGAAGAACACCAGCCGGAACGCGTCGCGCCTTCCCTGGCGGCGCAGCAGGCTGTCGAGGATGAAGAGGAATTCGAACATCGGCCCGCCGCGCATCGCGCCGGGTTCGTTCGGGTTGGTGGCGAAGCCCACCGCGATGGTGCCGCCCTGCAACGTCGCCAGCTTTCGCTCGATCGCTTCCCCCGAGGCAATGCCCTGGCAAGGGATGATCGCGTGTTCGACACCGGGCAGCTTGCGGATGAACCGCCCGCCGGTGGCGATGATGACGTGGTCGGCCTGAATCCGACCCTGATCTGTCTCGATCGTGCGACCGTCGTCCGAAAGACCGGTGACCGAGGCCTCCAGGTGATGCACCCCGTGGCGGGCAAAGAACGGCCCAAGCGCGATGCGCAGCCCCGCGCCGCTGCGCAGCCCTGCCGGGATCCAGATCGTCGAGGGCAGATAATGCAACTCGTCGCGCGGCGAGATCACAGTGATTTCGGCAGCAACCTTGCGCTTGCGCAGCTCGCGCACGGCGGTCAACGCGGCGAAACCCGAGCCGAGGATGGCGATCTGGGTCATGGGGAGGGTCCTTTGAGGTGATCACTTATCGTAATCCATATCGTGAATGTATCTTTTCGCGGGGCGAGTCAAGGTGGCAGCGCGGGCCGCAGTGGCCTCCGATCATGGCGTCGCCATGGCCCGCGCGGCAGCATGGGCGTCGCTCTTGCACCTCGCCAGCGCTTCCAGCGGCAAAATGACTTGGTTCCCAAGATGATCCATGCCCGTCTCCATCGCCACGGAGTACGCCAGCTCGCGCAGCCCCGTGAGACGCCGCGCGCGCTCGTTCGCGTCTGCCCGACGGCGAGATGCGGCCCTCGTCGAAATGCCAGACCGATGCGGAAATCGCCGAATATTTCCGCAGACACTGCATGACGCCCTACCATCCGTCCTCGACTTGCCGCATGGGCACGGGTTCCGGCGCCGTTGTCGATGGTGGGGCCTTGAAATCCAACGGGATCGAAGGGCTTTATGTGGCCGATGCCTCGGCCATTCCCGAAATGGTTTCGGGCAACCTGAAGACCACCGTGGTCACGATAGCCGAACGCGGTGCCCGGTCGATCCTCACCGGCTCGATCCTGCGGCCGGCAGGCTGACCACGACAGCCGCAAGAGGGCGGCATGAAACATGGGCGCATGGCCCCCGCCATGCGCCCCGATGATGGAAACGCGCGACGACCCCGACGACCCCAGAAATATACGGAGAAAGACAGGAAATGGCCAAGGACTGGTTAGAAAACGATCTCACGACCACCGACAGCGCGACGGTCCAGGCGATCAACGATTTCAGCGAGGGGCTCCTCGCCTATGAGACCAAGGCGGGCAACGTGATCGCCGCCGCCGATGCCGACCCGGGCTCGGCCATGGCCAACGCCTATGCAGCGCTGGCCTTCATGTTTCTCGAAAGCCCCGACGCCGGCAAGCTCGCCCTGCCCTACCTCGAACGGGCCGAAGCCGCCGCATCGGGCGCCAACCGGCGCGAACAGATGAACATCGCCGCAGTGCGCGCCTGGGCCGACGGGGACGTGCCCAAAGCGATCCGTATCGGCAACGAAATCGCCGACGCCTTCGCCCATGACCTGCCGATGGTCAAGACCACGCAATATCATGAATTCAACCTCGGCAACGCCGCCGGGATGCTGCGGGTGGCCGAGAAGGTTGCCGATGCCAACCGCGATCTCAGCCACATGCACGGGCTTTCGGCCTTTGCCTATGAGCAATGCCACCTTCTGGGCGATGCCGAGACCGCGGCGCGCAAGGCGATCGAGCTGAAACGCAAGGAACCCTGGGCACATCACGCGCTGGCCCATGTCCTGATCACCCAGGGCCGCATCGACGAGGGCATCGATTTTCTCGAGGACGTGTCGCAGACCTGGACCGACCTCAACAGCTTCATGCTGACCCACAACTGGTGGCATCTTTGCCTGAACTACATCAGCAAGGGCCGGTTCGATGAAGTCCTGAAAGCCTACGACGCCCATATCTGGGGCATCGACAAGTCCTATTCCCAGGACCAGATCGGCGCCGTCTCGCTGCTGTTGCGGCTGGAACTGGTGGGGGTCGATGTGGGCGACCGATGGAAAGACGTGGCCGAGCACATGAAAGGGCGGACAGCCGATTTCGTCCAGCCCTTCCTGACCATGCAATATCTCTACGGCCTGGCGCGCGCGAATGCCCCCGAAGCCGATGCGATGATGGCGAACCTGAAGGATTTCGTGGCAAATGCCCCCGGTTTTGTACAAGATACCTGGGTCAACGTGGCCGAGCCCGCCTGCGAGGGGCTGCTCGCCCACGCCCGCGGCAATCACGAAGAGGTGGTGCGCAAGCTTGGCTCGGCCATCTCGCGCCTGTTCGAGATCGGTGGCAGCCACGCCCAGCGGGATCTGTTCGAGCAGGTGCTGCTCGACAGCGTGATCCGCACGGGCCGCTATTCCACCGCGCAACAGATGCTGGAGATGCGTCGCGGCTACGAACCCTGCTCGGTCCCCAACAATGACAAGCTGGTCGATGTGTACCGGAACCTCGGCCTGCCGCGCGAGGCGGCCCAAGCCCAGGCCCGCGTCACCCGGGTGCTGGGCGAGGCGCGCTGACCGGACGACGACCAAGAACAGTCCGAACCTGTCACCGCACCGCATCTTTGATCCCAATCGGGCCTCGTTCAGCCGAGGTTCCAAAGGGCGGTATCAAGCGGTGACAGGTCCAAAACCGCACATCGGACACGATGATCAAGAACGCCCTCCAGTCATTGCGACTTGAGAGTTCGTTATGCCACCAGCGGCAAGTCTCTTTCTGGTGGGCCGGATGGTCTTAATTCAAAATGTAATTCCCGGATCGATTTCCGGCGACCCCACGCGAAATCCGGGCCGAAAACGCATTGTAATATGGATTCTCCCGTCGTCTCATGGACCCGAAGGCGCCCTGTTGCTCGAGGATGCGGCGATGTCGGGAAGGTAGCTCATCCCATTACGTCAGCAATCGTGCGAACGAAAACCGGGCGGAGACAACCGGTCAGGGCAACGGTTGACCCGCAAGTATCAGTTCAGGTTCAGTAGCCAGAGGCTTTCCGCGGTCTTGTGTCGTGGGGCCAAGCAACCTGGTCGGGGTCGACCTGTTGCAGGACGGTTTTCCCGATGTCGCGTTGCCACAGGCCAGGGAAAGGAATCGTGCGGTCGACCCACCCGGGTTGATCCTGCTTGGGGCTTGATGCCTCGCCCCCCCCTCGACGGACCACATCTCACGTCACGTACTGCCCACTCAATAGGCATCGCCAAAAGGGACACTGGCGAAATGCGACCGCGCACGCCGTGTTGGCGGCCCCCGGGACGCCGGCCACTCCCCGACCCGGAACGACCATTAAAATACAATACTTTCAATTTGCTAGAAGAAGAAGCTACCCCAAACATCATCCTGAAGTCGCCCACAGAGAAGCAGGTAATGTAGAAGTCTTCCTTATACTTATATTATCAGAAAAACGTATATTTCAGTTGCCCTCCACCTGACCCGCCGTCTTGTTGAAACGCATTCGATGCACCTTCGGGTGCCACCAAGAATACGTCTCACCAACACGGAGCCCCCCATGAAACGTACCGGTTTTCTTCTTTCCGCCGCCTTCGCCGCACTGGCGATTCCAGCCCACGCCGAGGGCTACAAGGTCGCGCTCGACGGAACCTTCGCGCCCCACGCCATGCCCAGCCTCTCGGGCGGTGTTGAAGGGTTCAACGTCGATCTGGCCGCCGCGATCGGCGAAAAGCTCGGCACCGAGATCGACGTGATCGCGGCTCAGTTCTCGGGCCTGATCCCGGCGCTGCAAGCGGGCACCTACGATTTCCTCGTCGCGCCCACCACCGTCACCGAAGAGCGCGCAACCAACCTGCTCTTCTCAGAAGGCTTCATGGACACCAACTTTTCCTTCGTCGTCCCCGCCGGGACCGAGCCGATGGAGGGACTCGAGGCGTTCAAAGGCAAGACCATCTCGGTCAACAAGGGGTCAGCCTACGAATCCTTCCTGACTGACAAAGCCGAGGAATACGGCTGGACAGTTGTCGCCTATGGCACCAACACCGACGCGGTCGAGGCCGTCGCAACCGGGCGCGCCGACGCCAACCTCGCCGGGGCAACCGTCTCGGCTTGGGCCGCCAAGCAAAACCCGAGCATCGATCTCAGCTACGAATACTCCACCGGCCTCGTCTGGGCCTTCCCGTTCCGCAAGAACGACACCGAAACCCGCAACAAGATCGACGCCGTCCTGGAATGCCTGAAGTCTGACGGCACCATGGCCATGCTGTCCGAGAAATGGTTCGGCGTGACCCCGGCCGAAGGGGCCACCATCGTCACCCCGACCCCGGGCTACGGCACCCCTGGTTTCGACGGCTACGAAGAAACCCCGCATGAGGTCTCCTGCACCTTCTGATCCCATGACCTGCCTGGCGGGGCGCCCGTCGTCCCGCCGACCATCGAAAGCGAACCCATGCCCGGAACTTCTCCCGTCGCCCCGGCGCCATCTGACGCCAAGGTCCACCACAGGCCGATGCTCGAAATCAACCAGCTCGAAAAATGTTTCGGCGCCACGCAGGTCCTGAAGTCGATCGACCTGAGCGTGAAACCCGGCGAGCTGGTCTTTGTCATCGGCCCCTCGGGATCGGGGAAATCCACCATGCTGCGCTGTTGCAACCGGCTTGAAGAGCCGACCTCGGGCAGCATTCTGCTCGACAGCGAAAATGTCACCGACTGCCACGGCCGCGCGCTCGACAAGATGCGGCTGAAGATCGGCATGGTGTTCCAGGGCTTCCACCTCTACCCGCACAAATCGGTGCTGGCGAACGTGATGCTGGCGCAGGTCAAGGCGCTGAAACGATCCAAGCCCGAGGCGAAAACCCGCGCCATGGAAATGCTTGAACATGTGGGGCTGGCGCACAAGGCCGACGCCATGCCCGGCGAGCTATCTGGCGGGCAACAACAGCGCGTGGCCATCGCCCGCGCGCTGGCACTCGATCCCAAGGTCATGCTGTTCGACGAACCCACGTCGGCGCTCGACCCGGAATTGGTCGGCTCGGTGCTGAAGGTGATGAAACAGCTGCGCCAGGAAGGCATGACCATGCTGGTGGTCAGCCATGAAATGGAGTTCGCCCGCGAGGCCGCTGACCGCGTGGTGTTCATGGATGGCGGCGTGGTGGTCGAATCCGGCCCGCCCGAAGACATCTTCGGCAATCCTAAGTCCGAACGCCTGCGCGCCTTCCTCTCCCGCCTGCAGCCGACGACCGCAGCATGAGCTTCCTCGACACCTTCTTTGACGGCGCGGTGATGGCAAAATACCTGCCGGACCTGCTCGCGGCGCTCGTCACCACGCTCTGGCTCAGCGCCGCCATCGTGGTCGCCGGGCTGGCGCTGGGGCTGGTTCTCGCCTGCCTGCGCTCCCTGGGCCGGTGGTATCTCACGCTGCCCATCGTCGCCTTTGCCGATATCAGCCGTGCCCTGCCGCCACTGGTGGTCATTCTGGTATTCTATTTCGGCCTTCCCGGCCTCGGCATCAGCCTGTCCGGCCCGATGGTGCTGTTCGTCGTACTGGGCGGCGTTCTGGCCGCCTTTGCCGAGGAAATCTTCTGGGCGGGCCTCACCTCTGTTCCGAAGGGCCAGTGGGAAGCCGGCCGCGCCACCGGCCTCGGTTTCATGCAGACCCTGTTCGACATTGCCCTGCCGCAGGCAATCCGGATGGGTATCCCTTCTTTGGTCAACCGCGCGCTGGCGATCACCAAGATGACCGCGCTGGGGTCGGTGATCGGTGTGAAGGAAATCCTTTCCGTCTCGTCCTCGGCGCAGAGCTTTTCAGGCTCGGCCACGCCGTTGACCATGGCCGCGCTCGCCTATCTCGCGATCTTCCTGCCGGTCGTCATCTTCGCGCGCTTCCTCGAGAAGCGCTACACATGAGCGGTGCGACATGAGCAACTTCATCGATCTGTTCTTCAACCTCGACATCATGGCACAGGCTTGGCCACTGCTGCTCAAGGGGCTCATCATCACGCTGAAGCTCTGCGCGGTGGTCATCTTTCTGGGCCTTGCCGGTGGGCTGCTGCTGGCACTCGGCGCGCTGTCATCGCGCAAATGGCTGAAATGGCCGACAATCGGGTTCATCGACCTCTTTCGCGCCCTGCCGCCGCTCGTGGTGCTGATCTTCGTCTACTCGGGCCTGCCCTTCGCCGGGCTGGAACTGAGCCCCTTCATGGCCGTGGTACTCGCCTTCTTCCTCAACAACTCGGCCTATTTCGCCGAAGTATTCCGCGCCGGTATCCAGTCGATCCCCAAGGGCCAGCCCGAGGCGGCCCGGGCCACCGGGCTCAGCCAAGTGCAGTGCCTCGTTCACGTGATCCTGCCGCAAGCCGTTCGCAACGTGCTGCCCGACCTGCTGTCCAACACCGTCGAGGTCGTCAAGCTCACGTCCCTCGCTTCTGTCGTCTCCCTCTCCGAGCTGCTCTACTCGGCCAACATGGCCCGCTCGATCACCTACAATTCCTCACCGCTCGTCCTCGCCGCGCTCATCTACCTCGCGATCCTCTGGCCACTGGTCCGACTGATATCGCGCTACCAGCGCGGCCTCGCGGAACACTGAACTCACGATCCCGAAAGGAAACCTCATGACGAAACTAATCATCGGCGGAGCCCAGATCGGCGGCATCCAGAAAGACGAGACCCGCGAAAGCGTGGTGTCCCGGATGATCGCCCTGATGGACCAAGCGCATGCAAAAGGCGTCGACTTCCTCGTGTATCCCGAGATGACGCTGACCACGTTCTTTCCGCGCTTCTACGTCGAGGACCGCGCCGAGTTCGACCATTGGTTCGAAACCGCGATGCCGAACCCCGCCGTGCAGCCGCTTTTTGACAAGGCACGCGCCTATGGCATGGGCTTCACTTTCGGCTATTGCGAGCTGACCCCGGAGGGCGCGCATTTCAACACCTCGATCATCGTCTCGCCAGAGGGCGAGATCGTCTTGAAGTATCGCAAGACCCACCTGCCGGGCCACGCCGAGTTTGAGCCGGAGCGCACGCACCAGCACCTTGAAAAGCGCTACTTCCTGCCCGGCGACACCGGCTTTGGCGTGGTCCGGAACCAGGACGTGATCATGGGTATGGCAATCTGCAACGACCGCCGTTGGCCGGAAGCCTGGCGCATGCTGGGCCTGCAGGGCGTACAACTGGTCACCATCGGCTATAACACCCCGTCGCAGAACAACCTCTCCGCCGAAGAGGGTATCGAGCGGCGCATCTACCATCACGAACTGTCGGTCTGCGCCGGGGCCTACCAGAACTCAACCTACGCGGTGGCCGTCGCCAAATGTGGTATGGAAGACGGCAACCACATGTTCGCGGGGTCGATCATCGTCGATCCCGACGGATTCGTGGTCGCAAGGGCCGAGGGCGAAGGCGACGAGTTGATCACGCATGACGCGGATTTCGCGAAATGCGATTTCGGCAAGTCGACCGTGTTCAACTTCGCCGCCCACCGCCGGATCGAGCATTACGGCCTGATCGCCGAACAGACCGGAGTCGTCCTCCCCGAGTGAGCGGATCAGGATCGACACCAACGGCGCCCGCCGCAAGCGGGCGACCTGACGACAGACAAGGAGCAAGCAGATGCAATTCGATACGGTGATCCATGACGGGCTGGTCGCCACGGCCTCGGAAACCTGGAAGGGCGATATCGGCATCAAGGACGGCCGCATCGCGGCCGTGGCCGAGCACCTGTCAGGCGGCGATCGACGCATTGACGCCGGCGGGCGCATCGTCATGCCCGGCGGCATCGAGGCCCATGCCCACATCGCACAGGAAAGCTCATCGGGCGTGATGTCCGCCGATGACTACCTCTCGGGTTCGATCTCTGCGGCCTATGGTGGCAACTCCTCGTTCATCCCCTTCGCCGCGCAGCACCGCGGCCAATCGGTCGACGAGGTGATCGCCACCTATGACGCGCGCGGCGCGCGGTCGGTCATCGACTATTCCTATCACCTGATCATATCCGACCCGACCCAGGAGGTGCTGGAAGACCAGCTTCCCCGTGCTTTCGCGCGCGGCATCACCTCGTTCAAGGTGTTCATGACCTACGACCTGATGAACCTCGGCGACGGCGGCATGCTCGACATCCTCACCGTGGCGCGACAGCACGGCGCGATCACCATGGTCCATGCCGAGAACAACGACATGGTCAAATGGATGAACAAGCGGCTCGCGGAAAAGGGCCTGACCGCGCCAAGATACCACGCGATCTCGCGCCCTGAACTGGCCGAGCAAGAGGCGATCAACCGCGCGATCCAGCTCGCCAAGCTGGTCGATGCCCCGCTCTTCATCGTGCATGTCTCGACCGAGGGCGGTGCCGAAATCGTGCGCCGCGAGAAATTCAACGGCGCCAAACTCTATGCCGAGACCTGCCCGCAATACCTCGCGCTGACCCGCGCCGATCTCGACCGGCCGGGAATGGAGGGGGCCAAATACATCTGCTCTCCGCCGCTGCGCGATGGCGCCACGCAAAACGCGCTGTGGCACCACGTGGCGCAGGGCACCTTCGAGAGCGTCAGCTCGGACCACGCCCCCTACCGATACGATACGACCGGAAAGTTCCTGAACGGCGAGAATGCCCCTTACCCCAAGATCGCCAACGGCATGCCAGGGATCGCAACCCGCCTGCCCTATCTCTTTTCGGAAGGGGTGGTGAAGGGGCGAATCACGCTCGAGCAGTTCGTCGCGCTGTCATCGACCAACGCCGCCAAGGTCTTCGGCTGCGCAAACAAGGGCCGGATCGCGCCGGGCATGGATGCCGACATCGCGATCTGGAATCCCGAGAACCGGGTCACCGTCACCGCGGCGGACCAGCATGACAACATGGATTACACCCCCTTTGAGGGCATGGAGTTGACCGGCACGCCCGAGATAATCATGACCCGCGGCGCGACGATCGTCGAGCATGGTGCGCTCAAGGCGAAAGAGGGCCAGGGCCAGTTTTTTGCCCGCCAGCCTGCCGACCTGCGCGGCAAGCCGGGCTATATCGCCAAGGAACTGGATCCGGCGCAGAACTTCGGCGCGGAGTTGCGCTGATGGGGCCGATCCTGATCATCAACCCGAACTCGTCTGCCGATGTCACTCAAGGCATCGCCGAGGCCATCGCCCACCTGGCCCCGATCAATGGCCCGGCGTTCGAGGTCACCGACCTCCCCGAGAGCCCGGCAACCATCATGACGAACGAGGACGTGGCCCGCGCCGGTCTAGGATTTGCAGAGCTGGCGCAGTCCCGGCCCGACGCCGCCGCCTTTGTCGCGGCCTGCTTCTCTGACCCCGGGGTCGAACTGACCCGGGCACTGGTCAAACAACCGGTGATCGGCGTGCAGGAGGCCGGCATCCTCACCGCCATGGCCCGCGCCGATCTTTTTGGCATCATTGCGCTGTCACCGGGATCGGTGGCGCGGCACCGGGTTAAAATCCGCGCCATGGGCGTCGAAAGCCGCTTTGCTGCCGAACTGGCCCTCCCGAGCGTCTCGGCCGAAGACTCCGGGCGCGATCCCGAGGTGTATGAGCTGTGCGTCGCGCTTGGCCGCGACCTGGCCGAGCGCGGTGCCGGAGCCGTGGTTCTGGGCTGCGCCGGCATGGCCCCGATCCGGGCGCAGCTCGAGCGCGACATCGGTATCGCGGTGATCGACCCCGTGCAGGCCGCCACCGCCATGGCGCTGGGGCTGGTGGGAGCGCCGGAATGACCACCGAGGCCGGGCTACCCGAGGTCTCGTTGCGGCAGCTCGAGATTTTTGCCGCAATGATGCGCGGTGCCACCACGGTCGAGGCGGCTGAACGGCTGCACATCTCGCAGCCTGCCGTGTCGGCCACCCTGCGCCAGCTCGAGACGCAGCTTGGCCTTACCTTGTTTGAACGCACCGGGCGACGGTTGCAGCCCACCGCCGAGGCGAAATCGCTCTTTGAAGAGATCCGCCCGATCTTCAGCCTGATGCAGGGCTTTTCACAGCACGCGCGCGACATGAAGCTGGGCATGGCAGGTCGGCTCAAGGTCATCTCCACCCCGCCCCTCGGCTATTCGGTGGCGCCGGTCGCTCTGCGCCGCTTTCTCGACACCCGACCCAACGTGTCGGTCGCCTTCGACGTGCGCCGGCTCGAGCAGGTAAGAGAGGCGGTGCAGAGCGGGCAGGCGGATATCGGCCTCGCCATAGACCATGACCGGCAAGATGTCGTGAACGTCGACGTGCTTCAGCGCTCGCATATGGTGGCATTGGTGCCGCGCGACAGCCCGCTGGCGCTAAAGCCGCATCTGACCGCCCTTGATTTGCAAGGCGAGCCGCTCGTCGGGCTCGAACTGGCCTCAAACCTCGGCCAACTCGTACGCAAGGCCTACGAGCAGGCCGGCGCCATCTATACGCCCCGGATCGAGGTGCGTTACTGCGCCACCGCCACGGCGCTCGCAGCGCAGCATCTGGGGGTGACGGTCGTTGATCCCTATTCCGCGACCACCCAGGCCTCTGACGCGCTGGTCTGCAAACCGTTCCTCCCCGCCTGCGAGGTGAACGCGGTGATGTATACCCGCCGCGGCGTGCCCTATTCGGGGTTGCTGCACAGTTTCATGTCGGATCTGCGCGCCGCCTTTGCCGACAGCGAAGTGATCCGGAAAAACTGGGTCATCGACAAGAGCGTATCCGACATCGAAGGACGCAACCCCAAATGAAGCCTTAAAACGGCGCCTGCTTGAGAAGCCAACGTCGACCTGACCTTTTGTCAGCCGTTCCGCTTTCGGTTTTCTCTGCGCCTTTCCGTTTGTTTTTTTGCGGAGCCCTCGCGCAGGAGCGCCACCTCACTCATCCCTCCCGGGCCGGGCCCGCGAGATCAAGAAAAAGGACACAGGACATGACCCTGCTCACCTCGGACGCCAAGGGCGTCTACGTCATCTCGGTCACACCATTCACCGACGAAGGCGCGATCGATTTCGATAGCCTCGATCGGGTGGTGGATTTCTATTTTGAGAAAGGCGCTGACGGGCTGACCATCCTCGGCATGATGGGCGAGGCCCAAAAGCTGACCCAGGCCGAAAGCCGCGCCGTCGCGGAACGTGTGATCAATCGGGCCGCCGGAAAACCCATTGTCGTTGGCGTCTCGGCACCAGGTCTTGCGGCAATCGGCGAACTGGGCAAAGCCGTGATGGACATGGGCGCGGCGGGCTGCATGGTCACGACGCCGGGCTCTCTCAAGACCGACCCGCAGATCCACACCTATTTTGCGCAGGTCGCCGCCACGCTGGGCGAGGATGTACCCATCGTGCTGCAGGATTTCCCGCTCTCGACCGGGGTTCATATCTCTGACGAGGTGCTCGGCCGGATCATTGATGACGTGGCGCAGGTGGTGATGCTCAAGCATGAGGACTGGCCCGGCCTTTCCAAGATCACCAAGCTGCGCGCCGCCGAAGCCGCCGGACGGCGGCGCATCTCGATCCTGTGCGGCAATGGCGGGATGTTCCTGCCCGAAGAGATCGCGCGTGGCGCAAATGGCGCGATGACGGGCTTTGGTTTCCCCGAGATGCTGGCAGAGGTCGTGCGGCGGGCGGGCGCAGGCGACATGGACCGCGCGCAGGACATCTTCGACGCCTATCTGCCGCTGGTGCGCTACGAGCAGCAGCCGGGCGCAGGCCTTGCCGTGCGCAAATACGTGCTGGCCAAACGCGGCGCGATCGCCTCTGCGGCACTGCGCTCTCCGGGTGCGGGGCTCGCCCCAGCCGCCATCGCCGAGGTCGAGCGCCTGCTCACCCGACAAGACAACCGATTGAAGGAACTGAACTGATGGATTTTGGACTCACAGGCAAGACAGCGCTGGTTCTGGGCGCAAGCCGTGGCCTTGGTGCGGCAAGTGCAACGATATTGGCAACCGAGGGCGCGCATGTGATCGCCGCGTCGCGCAGCGGCAGCATCCCCGCCGATGGCCCGGCGGAAAACATGGAAGGGCTGGTGGTGGATCTGTCCGACCCCGGCAGTGTCGCGGCGCTGATAGAACGCCTCGCAGAGCAGCCGGTCGACATCCTTGTCAACAATTGCGGCGGACCCGCTGCGGGTCCCGCCAAGGGGCAAAGCGTCGCCGCATGGCGCGCGGCCTTTGAGACCATGGCGACACCGATCTTCAGCATCACCGATGCCGCCCTGCCCGGCATGATCGCCAAAGGCTGGGGCCGGGTCGTCACCATCGGCTCGTCAGGCATCGTGCAGCCGATTCCCAACCTCGCCCTGTCGAACGGCGTGCGCGGCGCCATCGCCGGCTGGTCCAAGACGCTGGCCGAAGAAGTCGCGCCACATGGCGTCACCGTAAACATGGTGATGCCGGGGCGCATCGGGACCGACCGGCTTGCACAGCTTGACGGGCTCAAGGCCGAGAAAACCGGATCCGCGCTCGATGCGGTACAGAAGGCCAGCCAGAAGACCATTCCCGCAGGCCGCTACGGCAAGCCGGAAGAGTTCGGCGCGGTGGTCGGTTTCCTGTGTTCGCAGCAGGCCTCTTATGTCACCGGGTCGATGCTGCGGGTCGATGGCGGCATGATCAAGGGGCTCTGAAGGGGCATGGGCAAGCTGACGTCGTTGAAGCCGTCGTCGTCATCGGCGGCGGCGCGCACCGAGCGCAGTTCTGCGTCGTGGAGCAGCCCCACAATGATCCGTTTTCTCGAAAGGGCCTATCCGGCGGCGACGTCGGAGGGCTGCCCTCTCGAGGATGCAAGCACACCTTGCCGAGCAACGGACAGGACGATGCTGAAGGGATGCTGGGTCACATGCGCCGGCGCCATATTGCGGCTGACGCATGAACAGGAGCTTTCGGTGCGCAACCTTGGCTTGGTCCTGAAGCTCAGCAAGATGACAGTGGCGAATTTTCTGTTTCAGCGCGCAGGACGCCCACAGCAGCGCGATGGCGGAACGCAAGTGGCTGCATCTCGGTCAGCAATATCTCAAATCAATCCCCTGCGCGCTGGCGTCAGACAGTACGCAACAATGCGACGGCAAGATCCTACCCCTTGTCGTTGCGAAACAGCGCAACAACCTGAAACCGTGCTTCTTCCAGATGCTCTTTCAGCTCACGTCGAAGCCGGGCCGCATCCTTGTGGCGCAGGGCTTCGATCAGCACGTCATGCGATTGCGCGATCTCCCAGGGATCATCGTAGTTCCGTCCAAGCAAGGCAATTCCGGCGCGAAGCTGGGTTGCGATTTGATCGAACAAGCGCACCACCCGCATATTACCCCCCAAGGCACACAGCATTCTATGAAACTCGTAATCCTGGGCGACTTGTTCCTGTATCTGACCCTCATGGGCCAACTGTTTGAGCAACTCTACTTGCGCGGCAAGCCTGTTTACGTCGGCGTCGGTTATCCGCGCCACTGCAGCCTCAGCGGCGTGAAGCTCCAGGCACTCTCTGAGATCATAGATATCGTCCAATTCGTCCGCATCATAGGAATGCACGAAGAAGCCGCGGCGGGGATGGGTAACGATCAACCCCTGACTTTCCAGCAAACGCAGAGCTTCGCGCACCGGCGCACGTGACGTTCCCATTTCACGCGCAAGCTGTGCTTCGGTGACCTTCTGCCCCGGGATCAACCGGCCGTCACCGATGGCTTGCAAGACCTGATCGGCAATGCGACTGGCCAGATCCGCCGAGGGCAATTCAGAGAAGAGCGCGCCATCGGGTTGGGATGCCTTGTCTGTGTTTGTCACTCTTGCCGCTTTCCGATCTTTCCGAGAGGTGATCCTCTTCCTGCTCGGGCAAAGCTACATTTTGTAGCACCGGGCGTCCATGAAATCTTTTTTTCGAAAAGTCGACCGTCGAATTGTCGACAGTTTAGCGGTGTCCTGCGACATTTTGTACAACCCGCCGCGATTCGCGCCCGGAACTGCCACGATTAACGGAGACCTTCATGAGCCCGCACAAGCCCATCCAATCAAGCCTACCGATCGAAAGGGTAGAGCTGGCGGCCACATATCGGCTGCTTGCCGAATTCGGCATGGATGACAGCATCTTTACCCATATTTCGGCCAAGGCGCCCGCATCCGAGGGGGATCACGCATTCCTGATCAACCCCTACGGGCTGCGCTTTGACGAGGTGTCCGCAAGCAACCTTGTGACCGTCGATCTGGAGGGCCAGGTCCTGCACGACCCAAAGGGATTGGGGATCAACAAGGCGGGCTTCACGATCCATTCCGCGGTCCATGCCGCCCGGCCCGACGTCGCCTGCGTCATGCATACGCATACCGTGGCGGGTGTCGCTGTGGCCTCACTGAAAGACGGGCTGTTGCCACTGAACCAGTGGTCCGCACCCTTTTTCAATCGGCTTGCCTATCACGACTATGAAGGCATCGCATTGAACCACGAAGAACGCGCGCGGATCGTCGACGACCTCGGCGACAAACACGCGATGATCTTGCGCAACCATGGCCTGCTGACCTGCGGCCGTACGGTTGGAGAGGCGTTTCGTACGATGATGGACCTCGAACGCGCTTGCTGTGCGCAAGTGGCAATCATGGGGACTGGCGGGCAGATGAACATTCTGTCCGACGAATTGGCCGAGCACACGGCACGGCAAGAAGAAGGCTGGATTGAAGGCCACCAAGCTTCGAGCAAGCCCGACGCGGAATGGGAAGCCTACCTGCGCCATTGCAAGGCGCGCCACCCGGATTTTGATCAATGAAAGATATGACTTTGCCAACACCGATTACTGTTGTCGCCCTCTCCGAGACGTTTGATCTGGTCGCCAACATGGCCGAGGTAGATGAACCGAGAGTCCACCTCCTGCGCCCGAGCGAGGTTGAAGACCCGTCGTTGGTGACCTGCGCCCTGGCTTGGCTGCCCGCCGATGATGCATTCGACGCCTACCCGAATATGCGCATGGTGTCGTCAATCGCGGCCGGAGTGGATTCGCTTATCGCCTGCCCTTCCCTGCGCGATGACATCGTCGTGACCCGGATCCGCGACGAAGAACAGGCCCGCATGATGGCAGGTTTCGCCGCCTGGCACGTTGTTCATCATCACCGCCAAATGGGAACATACATCAGCAACCAGGCCACCCAGAGTTGGGACCGGTCCTTCCGTGCTGAGATGGCCTCCGATGTGACGGTCGGGGTGCTTGGCTTCGGGCTTATGGGGCGACATACGGCGCGGGTTCTGGCCGCAATGGGGTACAAGGTGATTGGCGCCAGCAGATCGGGCGGCGACCCCGAACCCGGCGTCGAGCTTCTGTCGGGGGATGGCGCAATCGCCGAAACGGCGACGCGATCCGACATTCTGATCAACTTGCTCCCCCTGACGGCCCAGACCCGGGATATTCTGAATGCCGAGTTGTTCTCGACCATGCCCCAGGGGGCCGTCCTCATTCAGTTGGGGCGAGGAGAGCATTTGATCGAAGATGATCTTCTTGCTGCCCTGGATTCAGGGCAGTTGTCGGCAGCGTCCCTTGATGTGTTTCGCCTTGAGCCTCTGCCAAAGGACAGCCCGATCTGGACCCACCCCAAGGTCGTGGTCACACCACACAAGGCATCTGACACCACCCGGTCCGAGGTGCTGCGGCAATTGGCCGAAAATTACACTGCCCTTGTTCAAGGGCTTACCCCACCGGGCGCGGTCAACCGCGGCGCTGGCTACTGAATGATTGATGCACTGAAAGGCACCAAAATGACCATTCCGTCACGTATCCTTACCAATGGAAAAATCTGGTGTGGATTGAACGAAGGCTTCGCCGAGGCGATTGCCATTTCCGACGACAAGGTGCTGGCGGTCGGATCCGCTCAAGACATCGGTGAAATGGCCGGGCCGGACACCGAGATCGTGGATCTTGAAGGCCGCCTTGCCACTCCGGGCCTGAACGATGCGCACTTGCACCTTCACATGTACGGTATGAGCAAGCTGAATCTGGATCTTCGCGCGGCGGCGGGCATGACCACCGTTCAGGCGATCCTCGATCAGGTTGCCGAGGCCGTAGCCAAGGCCGAACCGGGCACCTGGATCACGGGTCGGGGCTATGATCACGACAAGCTTGCCGAACTGCGTCACCCGCATCGCCGCGAACTTGACGCGGTTGCCCCCAACAACCCGGTCATGCTGACCCGCGCCTGCGGTCACACCGCGGTCTGCAACAGCATGGCACTGCAACTTGGGGAAATCGGTCACAACTCTCCCGATCCTTACGGCGGCAAGATCGGCCGTGCCGACGGCGAATTGAACGGGTTGCTGTTCGAAGCAGCCCGCACACCGGTCCAAAAGGCGCAACCCGAACCGTCGGCCGAGGATTTCGTCGATGCGATCGAACGCGCCGGCACCGAGCTCTTGTCGCTTGGCATCACCTCGGTGATGGAGGCCGGTATCGGCATGGGGCCGGGCGAACCTGAATTGCGCGCATACCAGATCGCAAACCGGGATGGGCGGCTTCCGGTGCGGGTCGCAGGTACGTTGATGGGCGATCTGGAAAAGAACATTCTTGATATTGCCCATGCCGAGGGGCTGGTGACCGGTGCGGGCGACGACATGTTCCGTATCGGGCCGGTAAAGATTTTCACCGACGGGTCGGCCGGTGCCGGGACCGCGTGGATGTCTGTCCCCTATTTCAACGATAAAACCAATTTCGGCGTGCCTTGCCTGTCGCAGGAACAGACCGACGAACTGGTCCTGAAGGCGCACCGCCTGGGGTATCAGATGGCCCCCCACGCAATCGGCGATGCGGCAATCGAGATGGTCTTGAATGCCTATGAAAAGGCATACGCAGACACGCCCGCGCCCGATCGGCGCCACCGGATCGAGCATTGCGGCTGGCACCGTCCCGATCAACTTGAGCGGATGAAGGCCATGGGTGTAATCCCGGCCGGGCAGCCCTCGTTCCTGTACTACTTCGGAGAAGGGTATTTCATGTGCCTTGGCCCTGACAGGCCGCATGGCTGCTACCCCTACAAGACCTGGCTTGACGAGGGTCTGCATCCGTCCGCATCGACGGATTGCCCGGTGACCGACCCCAACCCGTTCGCCAATATCTATGCCATGGTGACGCGCAAGTCCGACGGCGGAACGGTCTTGGGCGATGGGCAACAACTGTCCGTGGCGGAAGCGCTGCACCTTTACACTTACGAGGCTGCCTATGGCGTCCACGACGAAGACCGCAAGGGCCGCCTGATCCCCGGGCAACTGGCGGATGTTTCCGTGTTCGATACCGACTTCTTCACGGTCGACCCCGAGGAAATCCTGAGTGGACAATGTGTCCTGACGATCCGCGGGGGGGAAACGGTGTTCGAGCGGGGCGCGACCCTGACATGATCCGCGCCGTCCTTCATCGCCTGGTCCTGTCGGTTCCGGTCCTTTTCGGGGTGTTGCTGTTCGGTTTCCTGCTGGTGCAGGTCGTTCCGGGTGATCCGGCAGTGGTGGTGGCGGGTCCGACCGCCACCGCCGATGTCGTGGCCGCCATCCGCGAAGAGATGGGCCTTGATCAACCGGTCCTGGTCCAATTCTGGAACTACCTCCAGCGTATGGCTGTCGGCGACCTGGGACGGTCCATGATCTCCAACAAATCGGTCACCTCTGAACTGGGCACCGCTCTGTGGCCGACGCTGGAACTGATGATCGGTTCGATGGTCTGGTCGGTACCCGTGGGCGTTGCCATGGGAACGCTTGCCGCCGTCGTGCGCGGATCGCTCATCGACCGGGCCATCATGGCCTTGTCCGTGGCCGGAGTGTCCTTGCCCATCTTCTTCATCTCGCTGATGGCGATCCAGTTCCTTGGCGTGAAGTGGCAGATCTTTCCCTTCATCGGTCGCCCGGGTCCCTGGTACACCGCCGAGGGCTTTATGGCGTTGTTTCTACCTGCCCTTTCGCTCGGGCTGATCCTGATCGGGCCGGTGGCGCGCATGACGCGATCTTCGGTTCTGGAGGTTCTGAAACTTGACCATGTGCGGACCGCGCGCGCCAAGGGGCTGTCGGAAACGCGGGTGATCCTGGCGCATGGGTTGCGCAACGCCCTTATTCCGGTGGTGACGCTGATCGGTCTGCAAGTCGGGTATCTTCTGGGCGGCGCCGTCGTGACCGAAACCATCTTTAGCTGGCCGGGCCTTGGGCGGCTCGCGGTCGGCGCGATCATGTCGTCCGACTTCACGGTCGCTCAGGGCACCATCGTGATCTTTGCTCTGGGGTTCATCACCGTGAACTTGATCGTGGACATCCTGTATTCCCTGCTTGACCCAAGGGTGCGAAAATGAGCGTGACATCAACCAATGTGTCCCCTGCCCCAGAAACCTCCGGCAGCACGGAGGGCGATGTTTCCCAGGATTTCACGGCGCCCGCACGAGCACACTGGCTGCGCAGGTTGATGCAGGACCGCGCCGCGTCCCTGGCGTTGTTGACACTGGCACTGGTCATTCTTGGGGCCATATTCGCGCCAATTCTGGCCACGCATGATCCCGCGTCGAATTCCCGGTCTGTCATGACCCCTCCGGCGTGGATGGCCATGGGCAAAGCGGAGCACTGGCTTGGCACGGACGGTCAGGGGCGCGACATTTATTCCCGGTTGCTGTACGGGGCGCGGCTGACGTTGCTCATCGGCTTCATGGCCGTCGGGCTTGGCGGATTTTTCGGCTCTCTCCTTGGCCTGCTGTCTGCATTCAACCAGAAGATCGACCCATGGATCATGCGCACCATGGATGTGTTGCTGTCCTTTCCCGCGATCCTTTTGGCATTGGCCCTGGTTGCGGTGATGGGCCAAGGCATCGTGCCCATCGTGATCGCGCTGGGGATTTCCTCCATCCCCGATTGTGCAAGGGTGGCGCGCGGCATCGCAATCGGCGTGATGAAGCAGGAATTCATAGAAGCGGGCCGCGCTGTCGGCCTTTCGAACCTGCAACTGTTCAACCGGTACCTGGTGCGAAACGCGATCTCATCCATCATGATCTTCATCTCGCTTCGCTTTGGTCAGACGATCCTGATCGGCGCCACCCTTTCCTTTCTTGGACTGGGGGCCAGACCGCCTGCATCCGAACTTGGCATGATGGCGTCACAAGGGCGCGAGTTCCTTCTGTTTGCACCGCATATCGCAGTGATCCCATCCGTCTTGATTTTCATCATTGTCCTGTCTGCCAACGTCGCCGGTGACGCGCTGCGCGATGTGCTGGACCCGCGGCTTCAAGCGTAACGACGATCTCTCAGAAACTACCGCACCCCCAACAAGGAGCATTTTCCATCATGACACTGACCCCCATCAAGCGTGCCGGCTTTGGTCTTGCCGCGGCCATGGCACTCGCGTTGCCCGTGGCTGCGCAGGAACTGACGATCATTCGGGCGCAAGACAGCAACCACTACGATCCGCCGCGCACCACGGCCCAGTCGGGCGCCGAAGTCATCTTCATGTTGTCCGACACCATTGTCGGTCTGGCCGAGGATATGAAAACCATCGAACCCTTGCTGGCAAGCAGCTGGGACGTGTCCGACGACGCGCTGACCTATACCTTCAAGATCCGCGACGACGTGAGTTTTTGCGACGGCAAGCCAATGACGGCCGAAGATGTCGCTTGGTCGCTGAACCGCTGGCTGGATCCGGAAACCAAATCCCCCGTGCGCTGGCGTATGGGCGACGTGAAGTCGATCACCGCCCCCGATGCCACCACCGTGGTATATGAACTGAACGCGCCGCATTCAGAGCTTCTTTATCAACTGGCCCAAAGCTTTGGCTCGATCATCGACAAGGACACATACGAAGCCCTGGGTAAGGATTTTGGCGTGACCGGCTTCAATGGCACGGGTCCGTTTTGCTGGGAAAGCTGGACCCCGCGCGACAAGGTCGTCCTGACACGGCATGACGCCTATAACTGGGGGCCGGCCAACTATCAAAACAGAGGCCCCGCGCAAGTTGAAAAAGTGACGTGGCAAATCGTTCCCGAAGCAGCGACCCGCACCGTCGCGCTGTTGACCGGCCAGGGCGATATTTCACCTTACGTTCCTTTCATTGGCTACGGCACGTTGCGCGCCGCGCCCAACATCAATGTGATCAAGTCCGAGCACGCCTTTTGGACCAATTACATGGGTTTCAAGATCACCAAGGATCTTGTGGAAGATGTGAAGGTCCGCCAGGCGATCAACCTTGCCGTAAACCAGGAAGCCATGGCTGAGGACCTGTTCTTTGGCGAGGTCGAGCCGGCGTATTCCTACGTATCCTCCGGCGCGCTTGATTATGACGAAACGTTGAATGACAGCTTGCTGAAGTATGACCCCGAACGGGCTGCTGCTCTTCTGGACGAAGCGGGCTGGGTTTTGAACAGCTACGGCAAGCGAGAAAAAGACGGTAAGGTCATGGAGCCGCTGACCATTACTTTCACCGGCGAATGGCAACAGACATCCGAAGCCGTGCAGGCGGATCTTCTGAAGGTCGGGATTGAACTGCAGATCGAGCCCATGGACTCGACCGTCTACTGGGGCAAGTCGGCCACCGACGAGTTTGAAATGTATGTCATGGGCTACCCCTATATCTCTGCCGGGGATGCGTTGAACCTGTATTTCCGCTCGGCGAATATTCCGACCCCCAACCGGATGAACTGGAACGACCCCGAAACCGACGAATTGTTGATTGCCGGGTCTCAGGCCACCAATGAAGCGGATCGCGCGGCGGCTTATGCCAAAGTGCTGCACAAGGTGCATGACAGCGCCGTCTGGTTGCCGATCTACCATCGCCCGATGCAGATCGGATACTCGAACAAGCTTGCTCCGTTCGAAGCACACAACATCTACGGCGCCGGCCTCTACAAAGGCCTCCAGCTTGCCTTCATCGAATAACGATCACGGGCCGTCCGGGACTTCCGGGCGGCCCAGCGTTCGCACAACAGGACAAAAAACATGACCAGCCCCACCGTCATCAGAAATGCCGCCTACATCATCGCTTGGGATGCTGATGCGGATGGCCATACGCTCTTGCAGAACCAGGACCTTGCTTTTGACGAAACCGGAATTCTGCAAGTTGGCGGAACTTGGGAGGGACCGGTCTCAGAAGAGATTGACGGCTCCAAACGTCTTGTCAGCCCCGGCCTTGTGAACATCCACTCGCACCCCTCTTCCGAAGCCATGAACAAGGGCATGCTGGATGAGCTTGGCTCTCCGGGGTTGCGGATGTCGTCGCTCTACGAATTCATGCCTCTGTTCCGCCCTGACGCACAAGGCACCCCCTTTGCCACCCGCGTGGCGTACTCCGAACTTGCGTTGTCCGGCGTGACGACCGTGGTCGACCTGTCGGTGCCTTATGAAAGCTGGCTGGATCTGGCGGAGCAGTCCGGTCTGCGTGTCGTGATTGCTCCGATGTATCGCTCGGCCCGTTGGTTCACCAAAACCGGCCATTCCGTCGAATACGAATGGGCAGAAGATGACGGCCGCGGCGTCATGGATGACGCGTTGAGAGTGGTCGATGATGCAATCGCGCACCCTTGCGGCCGGTTGTCCGGCATGGTTGCACCGGCGCAGATCGACACGTGTTCCGCCGACCTGATCCGGAACAGCTTTGCCGAAGCGCAATCGCGTGGTGTGAAAATGCAAATCCATGCGGCGCAAAGCATGGTCGAATTCAACGAGATCACGACGCGCCACGGCCGCACGCCGATTGAATGGCTGGATGGTCTGGGTGTCCTGACGGACGGGGTGATTATTGGGCACGGCATCTTTCTGAACGATCACCCATGGACCGCTTGGCCCGGGGCCGAGGATTTCGACACCCTGAAAAACTCCGGCGCTGCCGTGGCGCATTGCCCCACCGTGTTCCAACGCCGGGGCGTGACCATGAATACGTTTGGCCGCTATCTGCGCAATGGCATCCCGATGGGGATAGGCACCGACACCTATCCGCATAATATGCTTGAAGAAATCCGCCATGCCTTGATCAATTCGCGGATCATTTCGAAAAACCCCTACGATCTGCGCACCACCAGCGCCTTTGACGCGGCAACCATCGGCGGTGCTTCGGTGCTGGGGATGGAGGACATCGGAAAACTGGCGCCGGGCATGAAATCGGACCTGTTCCTGGCGGACATCACCCATCGCGCGATGCGACCTTTGCGCGATCCTTTGGCCTCGTTGATCTACGTGGCGGGGGAACGCGCTGTCACCGACACCTTTGTAGACGGCAAGGCATTGGTCCGCGACGGCGTTTTGACCACCTTTGATCTGGATGAGGCGCTTGACGGTCTTGAGGCGGCGCAAGCCCGCGCTGCCGAGGCATTTCAAACCCTCGATTTCCGCAACCGCCGCCATGACGAAGCAGCGCCGATCAACTACCTTCGAGGCGATTCATGACTCCGCTTCTTGACGTTCGCGACCTTCAAATCGAATTCAAGACCGACATCGGCACTTTCATGGCGGTTGACGGTGTCAGCTTTACGGTCAACCGCGGAGCGACACTTGGCATCGTGGGCGAATCCGGCTGCGGGAAATCGGTGACCTCATTGGGGATCATGGGTTTGTTGCCAACCCCGCCGGGGCGATACGTTGGCGGCGAAGTCCTGTTCGAAGGCCGCGACCTGCTGAGCATGCCCAAATCGGAACGTCGCGCGCTGCGCGGCGGCCGCATGGGCATGGTGTTCCAGGAACCGATGACATCGCTTAACCCGGTCTACACGGTCGGCGCACAGATCATCGAATGCCTGCGCGCCCACGGCATGACCAACCGCCGTGAGGCCCGCGAACGCGCAGTCGAACTGCTTGATCTGGTCCGCCTGCCCTCGCCCTCGAAGCGTGTTGACGACTTCCCGCACCAACTGTCCGGCGGTCAACGACAGCGTGTCATGATCGCGCTGGCTCTGGCCAACAATCCCGACCTGTTGATCGCGGATGAACCGACGACGGCGTTGGATGTGACCATTCAAGCGCAAATCCTTGATCTGATGCGCGATTTGTCGGACCGAACCGGCGCCGCGATCATGCTGATCACCCACGACCTCGGGGTCGTTGCGGAAACCTGTGACGATGTCGTGGTCATGTACGCGGGCAAGGTCGTTGAGCGCGCGCCCGCACGCGATCTGTTCAATGGGCCAATGCACCCCTACACGCTCGGTCTCATGGCGGCGGTGCCGCGTCTGGATACCAACTCCGACCGGCTGAAAACCATTCCCGGTTCGGTTCCACCGCCCTGGGCCATGCCCGCGGGATGCCGTTTCGCATCCCGCTGCCCCCTCGCCACGGAAGAATGCCGTGCCAGCCAACCCCCGCTGCGCGAAATCGGCGAAGACCGGCTGGTCGCATGCTGGCGCGCCCCCATCGAGGAGATTTCGGTATGACGGCAAAAAATACCCCTTCGATGCCAACACCCGTTCTTGAGGTATCAGGGTTGACCAAACACTTCCCATTGGGAGGCGGGTTCCTTCAGCGATCCAAGGTCGTTGTTCAGGCGGTATCAGATGTCTCATTTTCGGTCTCGAAAGGTGAAACACTGGCAATCGTCGGAGAATCCGGCTGTGGGAAATCAACTACGGGCCGCGTATTGCTGCGATTGCTGGAGCCGACGTCCGGTTCGGTGAAACTGGATGGCGAGGATATCTCCAAGTTGCCCCCCAACCAACTTCAAGCGCTCCGGCGCAATATGCAGATGGTGTTCCAAGATCCGTTCGGATCGCTCAACCCTCGCATGACCGTGCGCGAGACGCTGCTGGAACCCTTGTTGCTTCACGATATCGCCACCGGGAAGCGGGCCCATGAAACGGTGAACAAACTATTGGTAAGAGTCGGTTTGGCGCCGCACCACGCCGACCGCTATCCGCACGAATTTTCGGGTGGGCAACGCCAAAGGATCTGCATAGCACGCGCCATTTCAACCCGCCCGCGATTGATCGTCTGCGACGAACCCGTGTCTGCGTTGGACGTTTCAGTTCAGGCGCAGATCGTGAACCTCATGCAGGATCTGCAACGTGATTTCGGGATGGCCTATGTTTTCATTTCGCACGATCTGTCTGTGGTCCGCCACATCGCAGACCGCGTTGCCGTGATGTATCTAGGGCGCATCGTTGAAGAAGCGCCTGCCGACGCGCTGTTCGCCAATCCGCGCCACCCCTACACCCGTGCGTTGATACAGGCCGCGCCGCGCCCGGTTCCGGGCCTGCGGGTCGCCTCCGAACCGCCCTCGGGCGAGGCACCATCTGCGCTGGACCTGGGCCCCGGGTGCGCGTTTGCGACGCGCTGCCCGCTGGCGAGCGATCTGTGCCGTGCCACGCGGCCCGAAATCCGCGCTGTCGATGGCGGCCCCACCCGCATTGCGTGCCACCACGCGGATCAACGTGCGCCAATGGCATTCCCCCCCGCGCCGTCCCCGACACCCGCCTTGGCTGCGCGGCTTGCGGTCATGACCAACGCCCGAGATTCAATGACGTAGTCGGGTTTGATCGGGCATTATTGCAGAACTCACGCCTGAGGCATCAGCCCTCCTTTCCGAATTCCTGTCACGCCACACGGACGACCTCGGCTGTGACGAGAGCTTTGAATCGGTTCATGAGAGCGATACGGATGCGGATTTCGGCGGTCTGGTCTGAATCCCGTGCCCCGCTCCGTTCACCGAAGGAACTGAGACAACGCATCCCCTGCGCGGCAGTGAGGTGCTTGCAAATCATGGGCGCGGCCGTACCGGCTGAAGGCGAATGCCACCGCTCGGATGTCGGAGGTCGCCGTATCCACGGCCAGAGGAACCTTGCGCCATTGGCGGGATCGCTGCGGGCCACGTTTCCGGGTCTGCCATTTCTCATCCGGCGGGCGATTGCAAAGCATTCTGCCGAAAGGGCGCAATCGCCCAAGAACTTGATCCCACTGCTGTCGACTAGGAGGGTCAACGGCCCTTCGACACAGCGATACGGGATCTGAACGGACACGGCCTTCTGCCTGCGGCACAGGGGGCGATGTCTGGAACGGGCCAGTCAAGTCCGGCCATGCGCGAGAGGTTCGCCACCATCCCGGCAGTCTGCCTGAGCCGCCGCTTGGACAGCACATTGACCGACAGGCAAAACCGGATTCGCAGCGTGAATCCTTCCGCCACCGAGTTCTGAAACAATGCCGACGGGATACCACGCCCGAAGCCGTGTTGAACACTGAATCCGGGTCCGTTTGGAACGCGCATTGACACACCTTCCGCTGTTTCCACGACGCGAGTCGCGGTCTTGGCGGGATTTCAGTTCATCCCATGGATTCGTTTCCGTAGTCCCCAAGATCGCCCCTACCGGAGGCCATTGGTGCGGGGATTGGTTCAATTATGGCCAAAATGGGGCGAAACTAAGGGCATAAGTTGATACCCGCCCCGTAGGCCCCGATCCTTGCTTTCTGATACGAGACACTGGATGGGGAGACGAACGATGGACAGGCCTACGATTGCCTCGATTCATCTGGGATTGAGCGCCTATGAAACGGCGATGGGAAACCGGATTCGACCGAAGTCACGGCGTTCCTCCGGTTCTTCGCCGCTGCAACCGATGAATATCTCGGTCCCCTCCAGCATGTCAGGGAAAAGCGCGAAGGAACTGAAGGTAAGCATCCTGAAATCGCTTCAGAACCAGTCGAATTCGGGCACGGTCAGAATTCGCGATGTCGCATCCGCTTTGGATGACGTGCTTAGGGTCAGGACGCATAACCAATAAATAACGAGGGCGGCGAGGGCGATGGCTGACAGAAAGCCCCTCGGGCACCTGTCGTATCAGGTCACCACAGGCCGCCATTCGACACTTGGAAAGCTGCTCAGTAGCGCCCGCGCTCCGATATAATCGCTGACTTGGCCGGCTGGTGACGAACAAGTCCAGCGGCCACCCTTGGCTGCCGCGCTGCGGGCCGAGGCTGACGCCTTCGCCGCGCAGCACGCTGAAGAGATACTACCGGACGGCCGCCATCGAGTTGTCCGGCACGGATACGGACCTGAGCGCAGCATCCAAACCGGGAACGGGGCGCTTGACGTCCAACGTCCGAAGGTGCGCGACCGCGCCACCGATGTGCCCTCCGACCGGAAGATCCGCTTCACCTCGGCGATCCTGCCGAAATGGGCGTGACGCTCGCGCCTGACCGGTGAGTGGCAGCAGGACTACGACCGCTGGCAGCGCCGCGACCTGTCGGCCCGCCGATACGTCTATATCTGGGAGGATGGCGTGTACCTGCAGGCCTGGATGGAGCCGCAGGCCGAATGCATGCTCGTCATTCTCGGGGCCACGCCCGAGGGGAAGAAGGAGCTTGTCGGCTTCCAGGTCGGCCTGCGCGAGAGCGCCCAGAGCCCCCTTTCGGAAAATTACTACGCAATCGCCTGTCGGTCAGCGGGACGGGAGCTCCTGGTAGACATCAAGGCACGCGGCCTCGCGGTTCCGCCCGAGATCGCCGCCGGCGGTGGGGCCATGGGGTTCTGGAAGGCGCTCGACGAGTTCTTCCCGGGCACGGGGCATCAAAGATGTTGGGTTCACAAGATCGCCAATGTTCTGATCAAGCTCCCAAAATCCATGCAGCTCACGGTGAAAGTTGCCCTGCGTGAGATCTGGCAGGCCGAGACCCGCGCCAAGGCCATGGCCGCCATGGACATCTTCGCCGAGAAATACAGCGCCAAGTACGAAAAGGCGGTGACCTGCCTGACCAAAGACCGCGAGGTGCTGCTCGCTTTCTACGGGTCTCCGACCGTTCTTGCCTCAAACTGTCCCCCGGACAGTTTGCCGCCTGCGGCGGACCGGCGCGAACTCCCGGGTGAGCACTGGGATCACCTGCGCACGGGCAACCCGATCGAGAGCGTCTTCGCCACTGTCCGGCATCGGACCGTGCGCACCAAAGGCGCTTTATCGCAGAAGACGGCGAAGCTGATGGTCTTCAAGCCCGTTCAGGCCCCATCACCCATAATCCCGCATAGCTCCCTCTCCTTCGTGGCCGACGCTCGCCAGAGGGAGTGCCGCGCGCCGTTAATATTCCCAAACATCTCGTCCAGATGCCATCGCCACCGGCTGGAGCGACCGCGTTCAATCCGACGTTTGCGGATTTCTGCGGCGGACAACGGCCCAAACTTGGGCCACCAAAACGGACCACCTCATGGCTGACGTCGATGCCACGTTCGTGGAGCAGGTCTTCCACATTCCGGAGCGAAAGCGGGAACCGAAGGGAGTGCATCACTTCCAGACGGATGATCTAGAGGCTGGTCTTGAAGTCCTTGAACAGGCGGCGCTTGATCATCTCGCAAAGTTACCCAGCTCCCCCGCCTCAAGCCGCGTTTGTCTGACAGGACCGCCGGAAGCCACAGCCGACCGGCATGGTCCGACTCCCGGCCCGCCCTGCGTTGACATCCGCCACCGGTGGCCCCTACCCTTTCCCGTCGCATCCTGGAGCACAAACATGGACATCCGCACGTATTCCGGTTTTGTCGCCGCCGCCGAGCTTGCAAATTTCACGCTGGCCGCCCAGCGTCTGAACATCACGCAATCGGCGCTGTCGCGCCAGATACGTGGACTGGAGGAGTCTCTGGGTCTCAGGCTGTTTGAAAAATCCGGCCGCAACGTGCGCCTGACTGCGGCGGGCGAGGCACTACTGACCAAGGTCAACGGCGTGTTGGTGGCGGACCGAGATCTGTGGTCCTTCGCCGGTGATCTGGCGCGAAATCAAAGCGGATTGCTGAAGATCGGGGCCTGTTCGCAACTGGTCGAACGCTATTTGCCCCGGTTCCTGGGCGAATGGCGCCTGGCCAACCCCGGCATTGACGTTCGGCTTGAAGATGGTGGCGGCCCGGAGCTTGCCGAAAAACTGCACGCGGGCGCCGTCAACCTGACGATCAGCGCGATGCCGACCGCACCGATCGAGCCTTTCGAGGCGGTGCGCCTCGGTGAATTGGGCTTTCTCGCGGTCGCAACCCCCGACTTCCTGCCCAACACCAGCGGTCCGATCGAGATTACCGATCTCCTTGAGAGCCCGATCCTGACGCTAAATTGCCGCCACGCCTCGCGCGAGGTGTTCGATGCCGCCTGTCGGCTGTCGGGGCAGGTTCCACGGATCGTGCTGGAAAGCACCTCGCCGCACACGCTGTTCGCGATGGCAGAGGGCGGAAATGGCATCGCGGTGGTGCCGTCTTCGGCGATACTTGCAGGCCGGTCGCTGATCAGCCGACCGATAACCTTGCGCGGCGAACCCATCCGGTTCGACATCTGCGCCATGTCAGACAGCCGCGCCACGTTGCCGGTTTATGGGCGCCGTTTCATCGAGGCGTTGCGCAAGCACATCTTGGTGGAGGAAAAATCAGCGGGTCGCGGACATCTGCATATTGTGTAGGCACATCGTGTCCAGACGCATTCCCTATCGGAATGATTTCTTGAGTAAAACTTTCATTGGACGGCGGCGACAGCCAGTTGCTAGCCTGTTGTCAGGTTGCTTGGCGCGCATTCCACAATGGGATGATGCGAACAGAAGCAGCTGAACAACACATGGATACTGGCCCGTTGAGCAACCTGAAAAACCTCAATCAGGAACGTATTGTCCTGATCGTGGCAGTCCTTATTTTCGTCATCGCTTCGGTCGCGCTTCCGGGCTTTCTGTCTGCACCGAACCTGATCTCAATTGTCCGCTCGATCTCGGTACTGGGTATCTTGGCCCTGGGCATGTCGGTCGTCATCATTGGCCGGGGTATCGACCTGTCGATGGTCGCGATCATGGCCATGTCGGTGGCCTGGTACCTTCAGCTTCTGGGCGATGGAATGGCCGACCACACGGCGCTGCTGCTTGTCCTGGCCGGTGTTCTGGCAATTGGATTGCTGAATGGATTCCTGGTCGCCTATGCGGATGTTCCCGCGATTTTCGTAACCCTTGCCAGCGGTTCTTTCGTGTTCGGCTATGTGCGGTCTCAGCTGATTTCCTCCGATGCGGTGCCGGTACCCGAGGGGCACTGGGTCGCCTTGCTGGGTGGGCTTCGCTTTGCCAGCATTCCGGTCGAAGTCTATCTCTTTGCGCTTCTGTCCGGCGCGATGTTCCTGTTCTTGCGCTACACGAAGTGGGGACGCTATGTCTACTACGCCGGCGACAATCCGAATGCGTCACGCAATATCGGCATTCCGGTGCGGCCGATGCTGGTGCTGCGCTATGTGCTGGCAGCCCTGATCTCGTTTGTCGCCGGGTTGCTGACCGCCGCCAGCCTGCATTCGATCAACACCCGCGTCGTCAACTCCAACCTTCTTTATGACATTGTCCTGGTCGCCGTGATCGGCGGCATCGGATTGTCCGGCGGCAAGGGCGGAGTGCGCAACGTGCTGGTGGGCGCCGCGCTGATCGGCATCATGCTGAATGCGATGACCATCATCGATATTCCGTTGCTGTATCAGAACCTGATCAAATCAACGATCCTTCTGCTTGCGATCATCTTCGATGGCGTTCTGAACCCGCGCGACGAACAAACCGCGCAGCAGGGAGATATCTGACCTCGCTTCGGACAAAGACAGAATAACAATCCAAGAATAAAACCAACAGGAAAAGGACAGAGCTATGAAGATGATACGGACATTTCTGACGGCTGCGGCCATGACCGCTGCCACCCTTGCCGCCGTACCCGCAGTGGCTCAGGATCCGGGTCCCATGACCTATTCCGAGGCCCTGAGCGGCAAGCGCGTTCTGCTGGTGCCGATGGCGATGGGCTTTGACCTAGCGCAGGGCTGGGCCGCCATTCTGGAGCACGAGGTTTCGGCCTTTGGCGGTGTCTTCGAGACCCGCGACCCGAACTGGAGCGTCGAGGCCGGCGCGCAGGCGCTCACTGAGGCGATCGCATCGGAGGAAAAACCGGACGTGCTGATCGTCATGTCCCCGGACATGAACTCCTATTCCAAACTGATGAAGCGGGCACAAAAGGCCGGGATCTATGTGATTCTGGTCGACAACCCCGCCAACTTCAAACCGGATGCCTATGTCGGCAGCGACTGGACCCAGCTGGGCCGGCTTGAAGCCGAGGCGGCGATCAAAGGCTGCGGCGAGGGATCGTCGGGCCAGATCGGTCTCGTGCAGGGGGATCAGGTCAACGCCACCAGCCTGTTCCAGTACGCTGGCATCATGGATGTACTGTCCGCCAACCCCGCGTTCGAGGTCGTGGCCAAACCGGATTCCAACTGGGATGCGACCACCTCGCGCAACGTGACCACCACGATGCTGCAGCAGCATCCCGACATCTGCGCGATCATCGACTTCTGGGATGGGGACGCAACCGGTGCCGCCGCCGCGATCCGCGACGCAGGGATGCAGGACCAGGTGTTTCTCGTCACCACCGGTGGCGGTGAAAAGGCCGCCGATTGCGACATGATCGAAAACGGTACCTATGGCGCGGTGGTCATGACCAATCTGGCGCAGGAGACCTATAACATGGTCGCCATCATCAAGTACCTGCTGCAAAGCGGTCAGGAACCGGGCGCCGCCTCACCCTACATCTACACGTTGCTTCATGCGACCACCAAAGAGGATCTCAAGCCCGACAGCTGCTGGGATCTGAAGGCCCTGCAGGCCATGAACGCGGACTGATCCCGGACAACCGGACGTCTCATGAAACGGCCAGATATGATCTGGCCGTTTCCTCCTCTGCCCCTCCCTTATCCGACGGAGCCCCGATGAAATTCCGCGAGCAGTTGCAGGCGTGGCGCTATAACCTTGTGCCAGATCACGTCATCGGCGAAATCCTGACCAAGCGCTGGACCGATAACGCGATCCCTTTCATCGCACTGGTGATTGTCGTCGCAAGTTTCGGCAGCGTCATTCCGGGCTTTTTCAAGCTCTATTCGCTACAGGAATCCACCCGCCAGCTAGGCGAGTTCAGCCTTGTTGTCACCGGGTTGACCGTGGTCATGCTGGGCGGCGGCATCGACCTGGCGGTCGGCTCGATCTTTGCGCTGTCCGCGTTTTCCGCCGTGTCCATGGTGTTCATCTTTGAACAACCGGTCTGGTTGGCCTTTGCCGCCTCGATGGCCACGGGGGCCACATTCGGGGCGATCAATGGCTACCTGATCGGGTTCCTTCGGCTGCGCGCCTTTATCACCACGCTTGTGACCTTCATCATCGGCCGCGCGATCTATGATATCCTTGTCGTCAACTTCGGCTCCAAGATACAGATGTCGATGGTGTCCTCTGATACATGGGATTTCATCGGCGACGGCACCATTCTGGGCCTGTCGGTGCCGGTGCTGTCGGCGCTTGTTCTGGCCATCGTCACCCATATCGCGCTGACCCGGTCGCGGCCCGGCTGGCATGTCCTGGCGGTCGGCGGCTCACGCCGCTCTGCCCATAATGCGGGCATCCGGGTGCGCCAGACGGTCTTCATGACCTATGTCTTTTCCGGTCTGTGCTCTGCCGCTGCCGGCTTCCTGATCGCGACCCGGCTGTCGGGCGCTGGTCCCGGAACCGGGCACGGCTTGGAAATCCTTGCCCTGACGGCGGCCGTGGTCGGTGGCAACAGCCTTGGCGGCGGGCGTGGCTCTGTGGTCAAGGGGATCATGGGCGCCATCATCGTTATGGTGATGACCAACGGACTGATCCGGCTGGGCTATGGCACCGGCACCAACCAGATGGTTCTGGGCATCCTGCTGGCCGTCGCTGTGACGATCGACATCCGCTGGCTCAAGAACCGCCACAAGGTGCTGAACGAGGTCTATGTCGCACCGGTTTATCTGCGCATGGGCGAGGCCCCCTCGGCGGTGCCGGGCTCGGGCACCCCATACGCACTGAACAGCAAACTGTCAGCCGCCGCGCATATCGGGTTGGGCGAAGTGGAAGGGCCCGAGGACGTCATCCTTGACCGTGACGATCACCTTTATTGCGGCACCCGCCACGGCGAGATCGTGCGCTTTTTCGCGCCGGACTATACCCGGTCCGAAGTGTTTGCGCATATCGGCGGCTTCCCCCTCGGGCTTGCGTTCGACCGCGACGGAAATCTGATCACCTGCGTCGGCGCAATGGGGCTTTACCAGATCGCACCCGACCGCACTGTCACCAGGTTGTCGGCCGAAACCCGACGCTCTTTGACATCCATCGTCGACGACGCCCGCCTGCGCGATCCCAACGACCTTGATATCGCCCCCGACGGAAAGGTCTATTTCACCGACTCGACCAAACGCTACGACGCGCATGAATGGACGCTCGACAGTATCGAGAACCGCGCCACCGGGCGGCTGCTGGTCTATGATCCCGCCGACGGCAGCACCAAGACCCTGCTCGACGGTTACCGCTACACCAACGGCGTGACGATGGCGCATGACAACAAATCGCTGTTCTTTTGCGAAAGCTGGGCCTGCCGCATTCACCGCTACTGGCTTGAAGGCCCCAAAGCCGGCACCGCCGAATGCGTGATCCGCGATATGCCGGGCTATCCCGACAACATCAACCGCGCGTCGGATGGCACCTACTGGATGGCGTGGCTCGGTATGCGCACCCCGTCGTTTGACCTGTCGCTGCGTCACCCGGCGATGCGCAAACGCATGGCGCGCCGACTGCCCCAGGACGACTGGCTGTTTCCCAACATCAACACCGGCGGCGTGGTCAAGTTCAACGACAACGGCGAAATCCTTCAGACCATGGGCGATCTGACAGGTCTGGCGCATCCGATGGTCACCTCGATGCGCGAGCACAAGGGTGAATTGTTCATCGGCGGCATCCTGAACAACCGGATCGGTCGCTTCACAGTCGACGGAGCCGACAAGACCTGGACCTCCAACAACGCCTATTGGGGGGCGGCCAAATGATCCTTGATCCGATCCTCGATATCTTTCGCGGCCGCGCAATCACCATCCCGCCGATGGATGGCGCATTTCGTCCCAATTCCACTCTGGACGAGCTTGCAGTGTTTGCCGACCTGCCTGACGCCGACAACCTGTGCCGGAACGGCGACCGCCTGCTCGCATCCAGCGGGCGCGATCTCGTCGAACTGCGCGAGGACGCGGCACCGGAACATCTGGACAGCTTTGCCGCCGCCATCACCGCGCTGGCCACCGGCCCCGATGGCACGCTCGCCGTCGCACTCGATGACGGCAGCCTGACCGAGAACGGCACCCCGGTGCCTTTGCCCAAGGGGGTGGCTTGCATCACGGCGTTGGCCTATGGACCCGATGGGGCGCTGTGGCTCGCCAACGGCTCGGACCGGCATCACGTGTCGGGCTGGGTCGCCGATCTGATGGAGAAAAACGCCAACGGATCGGTCTGGCGACGGATGCCCGGCGCCGGTTTCGAGGTGATGGCGAAAAAACTGGAATGGCCGTTTGGCCTGCTGCCCGACACCAAAGGGTGCCTGGTCAGCGAAAGTTGGCGGCACCGGCTGGTGCGGGTCGAGGCCGGCACGGTCAAGCCGATTCTGCGAAATTTGCCGGGCTACCCGGCCCGGCTCACACCCTGTGCCGACGGCGGCGCCTGGCTGTCGATATTCGCGCCACGCAACCGGCTGATCGAGTTCGTCCTTCAGGAAACCCACTACCGGTTCGACATGATGGCCAGCGTACCGCGTGAATTCTGGATCGCGCCGACTCTTGCCTCGGGCCAGAGCTTTCTGGAACCGCTGCAATGCGGCGGCATTCGCACCATGGGCGTTCACAAGGCGTGGTCGCCCAGCCGGTCGTGCGGGTTGGCAGTGCGCCTTGCCCCGGACATGACCCCGACGTTCAGTCTGCACAGCCGCGCCAACGGCAAGCGGCACGGCACCTGCAGCGCAATCGAATTCAACGGCCGCGACCTCATCGCATCGCGCGGTGGCAACTGTATTCTCGCGACGGAGGGCATGGCATGAATCCCGTTGTGCAGATGGAGCGGATCACCAAGACTTACCGTAGCGTTCCGGCGGTGAAAGATGTTGATTTCGACGTCGCCGAGGGCGAGATCCACGCCCTTCTCGGCGAGAACGGCGCCGGAAAATCGACGCTGACCAAGGTCATGGCGGGTGTTGTCACCCCGACCGCGGGCAAGATGACCTATCAGGGCAAAGAGGTGCAGTTCGCCAGCCCGCACGCGGCGCTTCAGGCCGGTATTGCGATGGTGTTTCAGGAGACAAGCCTCGTGCCGTCGATGACGGTGGCTCAAAACCTCTATCTCGGGTCAGAAAACTTCCTCAACCGGCTGCGCGGCACATATATCTCGGCGCAACAATTCCTTCAGTCGCTCAACTTTCCCGTCGATCCGGCGGCGATGGTCGAATCCCTCGGCGCAGCCAAGCGGCAAATGGTCGAAATTGCGCGCGCGGTACATCACAAGGCACGCGTGATCATCTTCGATGAACCCACCGCCACTCTCACGCCCGAGGAAAAGCGCCATTTCTTCGCGCTGTTGCGCCGACTAAAGGCCGAGGGCGTCTCGATCGTGTTCATCTCCCACGCGCTTGAAGAGGCTTTGCTGATATCTGACCGCATCACCATCCTGCGCGACGGCGAAAGGGTGGCCACCGGCCCGACGTCCGAGTTTGACCGCGACAAGATCATCGCCGCGATGGTCGGGCGCACGTTGTCGGATGAAATCTATCGCCACCATGACGAGACGCGCCTGCGCAAACCTGGCCGCAAGGTCCTGTCGGTGCAGGACATTTCGATGGGCGCAATGGTACGCAACACCGCGTTTTCCGTATTCGAAGGGCAGATCACCGGGGTGTTCGGGCTGATCGGATCGGGACGGACGGAAACCTTCAAGATCGTCTCCGGCATCTACAAACGAGACTTCCTGCGCGGCGGGACCATCTCCCTCGATGACCGACCAGTCCGCTACTATACCCCCGCTGAAGCGGTGCGTGACGGCATCGCCTATGTCACCGAAGACCGCAAGTCCGAAGGCATCTTCGAAACGATGTCGATCGGAGAAAACTTGTTTGGCGGGCTTCTGGCCGCCGACAAGGAAGACGGCCTGGTGATCCGCAACAGCGACATCCGCGACCTGGCGGCAGAATGGACAGACCGCCTGAACATCCGAACGATCAACGCCGAGGCGCAGGTGGTCGAACTCTCTGGCGGCAACCAGCAGAAGGTCGTTATCGGCAAAGGGCTGATCCAGAAGCCCCGCATCGTGATTTTCGACGAACCGACTCGGGGCGTGGACGTGGCCGCGATTGCCGAGATTCACCAGATCATCAACGAACTGGCCGATGCCGGGCTCGCGGTGGTGATGATTTCCTCGTATCTGCCCGAAATCATGAACCTGTCGGATCGCATTCTGGTCTGCCGGCAGGGCCGTATCGTCGAGGAGTTATCGCCGGCCGAGGCCACCGAAGAAAAAATCATGTACGCCGCAGTTCACTAACCCGCGCAGCCGGAGAGCGGACCCTGAACGTGCTTAAGGAGAAGACCGAATGACAAAGACAATATGGACGTATTACCGCGGCGACTGGCATCAGGGTGACACCCGCATCCTCGGGGCAGACTCGCATGCCACATGGCTTGGCAGCCTTGTGTTCGACGGCGCGCGCCTGTTCGATGGCGTCGCCCCCGACCTTGATCGTCACTGCGCCCGCGTCAATGACAGCGCCCGCGCGCTTGGCCTTGTGCCGACCCTGTCGGGCGGCGAAATCGAGGCGCTGACCTATGAAGGGCTGAACAAGTTCGCACCCGGCACCGACATCTATATCCGGCCGATGTATTGGGCCGAAGAAAGCGACGCCGGGGTGCTGCCGCCCAAACCCGAAAGCACCGATTTTGCCCTGTGCCTTGAGGAAATGCCGATGGTGGACCCCACCGGCTTTACCATCACCACCACCCGGTTCCGCCGTCCCACGATGGAGGTGATGCCGGTCAACGCCAAGGCCGCCTGCCTGTACGCCAACAACGCCCGCATGGTGCGCGAAGCCCAGGCCAAGGGCTATCAGAATGCGCTGTGCTGCGACGCGAATGGCAACGTGGCGGAACTGGCCACATCCAACGTGTTCATGGCGCGCGACGGCGAGGTGTTCACGCCAATGCCCAACGGCACCTTCCTGAACGGTATCACCCGCCAACGGGTCATTGCCCTGCTGCGCGACGCGGGTGTAAGCGTTCACGAGACAACCCTGAGCATCGAGGATTTTCGCAGCGCAGATGAGATTTTCTCGACCGGGAATATCTCGAAGGTGGTGCCGGTGATCGGCTTTGACGATCGCGAGCTGCCCTTTGGGCCGATGGCACGCAAAGCACGCGAGCTGTATTGGGATTGGGCAAAAGCCTGAAATATAGGAGAAAAACATGGCAACCGTAAAACTTCTGAGTGATGCCGAAGCCGACGCGATCCCCGCAGTGAAGGCCGTGTTCGACGACATTCGCGCGACGCGCAAGACCGACTTCATCAACAACTTCTGGCGCGGGTTGGCCAATGACCCGGCGGCACTCGCACGCACATGGGACAACCTGAAGACCGTGATGACCGGAGAGACCGCCCTGCCCCCGGCGGTTCAGGAAATGATCTATGTCGCCGTCTCGACCGCGAATGGCTGCACCTATTGCGTGCATTCCCACACAGCTGCGGCAAAGGCCAAGGGTATGACGCCCGAGCAACATGCCGAGCTGCTGACAATCATCGGCATGGCGGCGCAGACCAATCACCTGGTAACGGCCATGCAATTGCCCGTTGATGATGTCTTCTTGGTCGAAAGCTGATGAACATGTCGAAAGGTTGGATCGCACGCACCCCCGGCGGCCCAGAAGTGATGGAATGGGCAGACCTGCCTGTCGCAGAGCCCGGCCCCGGCGAGGTCTTGCTGGAACAGACGGCAGTCGGGGTGAACTTTATCGACGTCTATTTCCGCAGCGGTCTTTATGCTTGGCCGGAAGACACGATGATTCCGGGCGCCGAAGCCTCTGGCATGGTTCTGGCGGTTGGGGCCGGCGTTACGGACCTGACACCGGGCGACAAGGTTGCCTACGTCATGCCGCACGGGGCCTATCGCACGCAACGGGTGGTGGCAGCCGACCGTCTGGTGCGCCTGCCGGACGGGATTGATCCGGTCTTGATCGCGGGCGCAATGCTCAAGGGGCTGACCGCGCAATACCTGGTCACCGGCTCGTACAAGGTGCAGGCCGGCGATACCGTGCTGGTTCATGCGGCCGCTGGCGGCGTCGGGCTGATCCTCGGGCAATGGCTGCGCGCGCTCGGGGCGCGGGCCATCGGAACGGCGGGCACGCCAGCGAAAGTGGCGCTCGCGTTGGCACATGGTTACGACCACGTGATCAATTACCGCACCGAAGACTTCGCCGCCGTGGTAGCCGAGCTAACCGATGGCAAAGGTTGCGCCGCGGTCTATGACAGTGTCGGCGCCGATACCTGGCGCGGCTCGCTCAAATGCCTGCAACGGCGCGGCATGTTCGTGAATTTCGGCCAATCCTCGGGGATGATCTCGGATTTCGCCCTGTCGGATCTTGCCGCCGGCGGCTCACTGTCCGCCAACCGGCCGGTGCTGTTCGACTACATCGTGGAGCGCGACGAACTGCTGACGCGTTCGAATGACCTGTTTGCGCGGATTCTGGATGGCACAATTCGGCTCGACGCGGCAACCCGTCGCCCACTTTCGGAAGCCAGCGCCGCGCACACTGCACTGGAGGCGCGCCAGACCAGCGGGTCGACCATTTTGACCGTCTGAGGCACCGCCCCATTCGGCGCGCTTATCCGCGATGCCCCGCCAGTTCCCCGCGATCTGGGTCGTCGGTGGACACTTGGCGGCAATAGCCCTGTGTCGTTCGCAGCGAATGAGCCGCCTGATCGGCGGTACAGGTTAGGCAGGCATCGGTCACCTGTGTCACCAGATACCCCAGATCGCGGGCATCGCGGATCGCGGGCATCGCGGATCGCGGTTTCGACGGGTGATGTGGTGGCCACACCGACCGGTGCCCGTTTTTTTCCTATGACGAGGCTTTGTTGCACAAATCGGCTGAGGGATTCACTGTTTGAATCCAGCGTGATAGCTGGCTGTCATGAGCAGTTGGTCACCTGCGAAGTACAAGACCAGGAACTGGCCTTCGTACAACACGGCGCTGAAGCAGCGCGGTTCTCTTGCAATCTGGTTTGATCCCGAGATGTCCTGGCACGCGGCTCTGACGGGTAGGCGCGGTCGTCAGCCCGAGTTCAGCGACGCAGCGATCCAAGCTTGCCTGACGATGAAGGTGCTTTTCGGTATGCCCCTTCGGCAGACGACGGGGTTCGTCGAAAGCCTGTTGCGACTGGCTGGGCTCGACTGGACAGTCCCGGACTTCAGCACTCTGTGTCGCCGCCAGAAGACGTTGAATGTCTCCATCCCTTACCGTGGCGGAACTGGGCCGTTGCACCTTCTGATCGACGCGACAGGGATCAAAGCCGAGGGCGAAGGGGAGTGGAACGCGCGCAAGCATGGCGGAAGCAAGAAACGCCTGTGGCGCAAGCTTCACCTCGGTTTGAACGAGGAAACACTGGAGGTCCGCGCGGTCGGCGTCACGACAAGCAATGTCGGCCCCTCTCGGCAGCATCCTTCGGATGCGCCTGCCGGGCAGCGGATGCACCCATGTTGCCCGACTTGCTGGAACAAATCCTACCCGACCAGGAGATCGCCACCGTCACCGCTGATGGCGCCTATGACACGCGAAGATGTCACAATGTGATTGCCGCTCGGGGAGCCGCGGCCGTCATCCTGCCGCGCAAAAATGCCCAACCTTGGAAACCAACCACGGCGGGCGCTATCGCACGAAACGAAGCCGTAAGAGCCTGCAAATATCTCGGGCGTGCTTTATGGCAAAAGTTGACCGGATATCACCGCCGGAGCCGCGCAGAGACAAAGATGAACTGCGTCAAACTGCTTGGCCAAGGCCTCATGGCCCGAGACTTCGACCGGCAGGTTGCTGAGCTCCAAGTCCGGGTCGCGGTGCTCAATCGCTACACCGCTCTTGGCATACCCGTCACTGAGCCCGTAGGATAAGTGTGTCCACGGAAAGGGGACGTCCGTTCACACCACAATTTGTGCAACAGAGCCCCAGCGAGGATCAGGTGGTGAAGGCCGTGACCCGCGCATCATCGAGATGATCGACCATTGTGAGTGGTGCGGCAGACCTCTACCCGACCGCTCGCCCGCCGGGAAACTGCCACGCCTAGACCGAAAGTATTGCTCCAATGAATGCGGATATGCATCGCGGATACATGCCGAACGGGAAGCCCGTCTTGAGGCTATAGGCGACGGGCAGTGCCTGCACTGTGCCACCCCTATTCCGTGCGACGTGACACTCAAGCGAAAATTCTGCCAGAAGAAATGCAGGCGGGACTATTACAACGCGATTCGCAGCAAGGCGGTTCTGGCGTCGAAGCTGGGGCGCACCTGCCTAACCTGTGGTGCCTCTATCGCGCTTGAGAAGAAGGAAGGAACCCGTTTCTGTTCCCGGAACTGCAATGCTCGGCATCACCAGCGCCGGAAGCGGGCAGAGGCTAAGCGGACCAAGGGGTGAGCCGCAGGACTGTTCCCCCAGTGTTCCCCAGCGCCAAAACGCCCCGATAACCCCAGAAAAAAGCCCTTAAGTCGCTGAGACTTAAGGGCTTTTTATGGCTCCGGCGGTAGGGATCGAACCTACGACCAATTGATTAACAGTCAAAACTAAGCCCATAACGGAACCAAACTTTGCAAAACTATCGCGGCATAATTTTCCATATAAAACTTGAAGTTAACACCATTGATAGCCATTGTTACTAACATCGGGTAACGGGACAATACACCGAATTCCGTTACCCCTGTGTTACCCCGAGGGGAAATTGACTATGGCAAAGGCAATGACAACGAAGGCGGTGGAGGCGATCAAGCCGAGCCGAAACCGCCACGAATACCCCGACCCGGCGCTAGCCGGTCTCTATCTGGTGGTCCAGCCTAGCGGGGCGAAATCCTGGGCGCTGCGATACCGCTACGGGGGCAAGCCGAAAAAGCTGACGCTAGGCAAGTGGCCGATCATGGGCATTGCCGCTGCGCGCGCTGCGGCATCTGATGCGATTGAGGCGGTGGAGCATGGAGACGACCCGAGCGCGGCAAAGAAGAAGGCCAAGGCCGCGAAGATCGAGGCACAGCTTTCAGAGCGCGACAAGATCAAGACGCTGGTGGAGCAATACGCCAAACGGCATCTGGCAGGGTTGAAATCCGGCGATACAGTCAAGCGCGAGCTAGATCGGCATGTCGTTGCCAAGTGGGGCGGACGCGATGTTCACGACATTGCCAAGCGCGACGTGATCGACCTGCTGGACGGGATCGCGGATAGCGGGCGGGTTGTGACCGCGAACCGGCTTCGCGCCTATCTCAACAAGTTCTTCAACTGGTGTGTTGAGCGCGACATTCTGGACGCAAACCCGGCCACGGGCGTCAAGCCGGTGGCGAAGGAAACGAGCCGCGACCGGGTTCTGTCCGATGATGAAATCCGATGGTTCTGGAATGCCTGCGACGATCTGGGCCAGCCTTGGGGGTCACTGGGCAAGGTGCTGTTGCTCACGGGCCAGCGGCTGGGCGAGGTCGCGGGAATGACCGATTCCGAGATCAACGACGACACATGGCATCTAGCATCGGATCGAACGAAAAATGGCCGCTCCCATGACGTGCCATTGTCAGAGGCAACACGGGACGTTCTGGCGGGGATGGAGCGCATCGACAGCGGGCCGGGCTACTACCACACCACAACCGGCGCAACGCCGCTCAGCGGCTATTACAAGGGCCGGGATCACATTGCCGAACGCATGGAAGAGATCGCCGCGAAGGAAACCGGCAAGGCGGTTGAGATACCGCGCTGGACCTTCCACGACCTGCGGCGCACGGCGGCAACGGGAATGGCCCGACTTGGCATCCCTGTTCGCGTGACCGAGGCCGTTCTAAATCACGTCAGCGGCACCGGCGGCGGGATCGTCGCGGTTTATCAGCGGCACGACTATGCCGACGAAAAACGGAAGGCTCTGGACGCATGGGCGCGACTGGTGGCCGATCTGGTCGAGGGCAAGGCCGACAACGTGGTGCGGATCGGGGGGGCGTCATGACTGACAAGCCAGATTGGATACTGTTCATCAATTCGATTGACGAGTCATTGGAACTGGACGAAAGGGCCGAGCGCATTGCAGAAGTGCTAAAAGACGGAAATCCGTCAAAAGAATTCCTGAGACTTCTAGCCTCGGCAATACGTCCCGATAATATTGCGCACGGTTTCAAATTTGAATTGAAGAACCGAGCGCAAGGCCGTCCGGCTGGGCCGGATTGGAGTGTCGGAAAAAGGATGCACGAGATCGTTGACGTGCTTGGCCAATCTGTTGACGAGGCGGTTTATCAAGTGCAGCTTGAGAACGGACGAAAGGGACATAGCCGAAGCAAATGCTTTGATGCTCTGCGGGCATACCGGCGTGAAATTGAAGAACAAAAGTGGTTTAAAGAAAGAATGGAACGGTTTGGTCCAGAAAACTAGTTTCTTTTCTGGACCCATATTGCTTGGATGATCCGCAAGATTTATGCCTACTAGTTAGGCCATGGCATAACCCACAAGGAGCCTTGGCCTATGAACGTACAAGCACAACCTGCTATCGCGCGCAATCTGCCCGCCGATAGCTGCAACCCGAACAAGCGTATTGCCGCTGCGGCGGTATGTGATCTGTGCGGCGGTGTCTCGCAGATGACGCTTTGGCGCTGGTTGAACGATCCCGTCAAAGAATTCCCGAAGCCGATCTACATCGGACGGCGGCGCTATTGGCGTGAGGCCGCAATCATCGAATGGCTGGAATCGCAAGAAACGAAGGCTGCGTGAGAAACCCCCACCGGCGGCACGGCGGGGGCTGGGGAAAATTTCAAGCTGGCGGGCTTGTTCCCTACCAATAGCACCGTTCGCCGCCGGGAGCAAATCCCGAGGTAAGAGCAATGACGAAGATTCAGGCGCGGAAGCTGACCCGGCAACAACGCTGGCGGAAGCGCAACCCCCTCAAATATTGGGCGCACCGAGCAACCCATGCCGGGCTGCGCGATGGGCTGATCAAACGCAAGCCATGCGAGGTTTGCGGTGACGAGAACGCAGAGGCGCACCACGACGATTATCACCGGCCTTTGGTGGTTCGGTGGTTGTGCCGCAAGCACCATCGAGCGGTTCACTACCCGCCGAAAGGGGGGCGCTCTTGATGACTTATCAGGCTAGCCCGATAAAACGGACGCGCGCGACCAAAGAGGAGATGCAGGTTCGCGCCGCGTTCCTGATCACCTACGCCAAGGCACACGCGCCGGTTACGGTTCGGCAACTGTTCTATGCCGCGACCGTGGCCGACGTTCCCGGCATCGACAAGACCGAGCTTGGCTATAACAAGGTGCAGTCGCAGGTTCTGGAACTGCGGCGCTGTGGCCGTCTGCCCTATTACTGCATTGCCGACGCGACCCGCTACATGCGCAAGCCCCGCACCTTCGACGGCTGGGAGGCCGCGCTACAGGACACGGCGCGGCTCTATCGCAAGAGCTTGTGGGCCGACAGCGATGAAGAGGTTGAAATCTGGCTGGAGAAATCGGCGCTGGCCGGTGTGCTCTATCCTGTCACGTCCGAATATGACGTGCCGCTCATGCCGACCGGCGGGTACACGTCCGAGACTTTCGCCTATGGTGCGGTCAACGAAATGCGCGGCACTGGCAAGACGCTGGTGGTCTACGCGCTCTATGACTTCGACCGATCCGGCCAGGACGCAGCGAATTCCCTGCAAGAAAAGGTGGAGCGGTTCGGCGCAGAATTCGGTGTGCAGGTACGATTTCATCACCTTGGCCTGTCCTATCACCAAGTCTTGAACCTCGACCTGCCGACGCGCCCGGCCAAGCGCAACACCGCTGCGGATCGTAGGTGGCCGTATGACTTCGCCGCAGAACTGGACGCGATCCCGCCGGACACGATCCGGGACATGGTTCGAGAGGCAATCGAGGATCACTTGCCAGCGTATGAACTGGAACACCTGAAGCAGGTAGAGAATGCCGAGCGTGAAACCCTCCTGCAATTCATCGGAGGGGCGAGCTAATGGGGCGCGACAAGCGGAATGAACAGCGACAGCCGCAATTCACCAAGTGGATACGCGCGCACCGCTTGTTGCCCGCCTGGAAGGCTCTGAGCTTCCCCGCGCGGGACGCATATTTTCACCTACGGGTTCGCTGCTTTGCAGAGGCGAAGAATTCTCACAACAACAACGGTGAGGTTTACCGATCCCTGCGCAAGCTGGCCGAGGATATGGGGTGCAGCGTCAAGACCGCAGGCGCGGCGCTGGCAGATCTTCAAGCAAAAGGCTGGATCGTTTGCACGAACCCTTGGCAGCGCGGCACAGATGGCACCGGGAAGACCGCAACCTTTCGGCTGACGATGTTGCCCGCCGGAAAGCGTGAGGCCACCAGAGAACCCGAGCGTTGGGCCGTTGGGCATGATTATCCGGTGACCGTGTATCAGACCTATTTACCGAAGCCCCGGCAGGGTCGCGCGCGCAATCTGGAAATTCAAAACCCACCCCCCCATTCGGGCACACCCCCGTGCCCTATTCGGGCACAGTTGCGGGCCGTCCAGTCATGAAGTGTGCCCTATTCGGATACGGAAAACCCAGAATTGGCGCATCTGAGTGTGCCCTATTCGGGGACATATCTAATTACCATCCCCTACAGATTGAGCGGCACCATGGAAGATAAGATTGGCCTCATTGCCCGCATAGAGCGGTTGGAAGCGCAGGTGGCGCGTTTGACCGAAGGACAAGCCGACTTTCTCACACCAGCACTACGCCGCGCGACTGGTGGAGAATGGAAGACGGCGGGCGAACTTTGGCGATTAGCACAAGCTGAGGCACATGCAGCCGCAGCGACCGGCGATCCCGAGCCTGAACTTGCTGAGGCGTTGCGCCTGGAGGGCATCCAATCCGCGCACGGGCTGGGCCGGTGGCTTGCCGGGCGTGAAGATGAGGGCGTTGAACGTGGGCCAGCCTGCCGGGATGGCGTTCTTTACCTCGTGCTATAAGGGGGGTGGTCAAACCATAAATTGGCCGTCCTCGCCACGACCCATGCCCCCCATTCATTTTCACACAGATTAATTCTGAAATGGGGGTACGGGTATTGCGGTTTCGCGTGATCTGAAACCGCCCTGCCCGTTTCGTCTGAATCCTATGAATGGTATTTTCATCCCGACCGAAATTGATGAGCGAAACGCTTGAAAGGAGAATAAAACAGTGTCTGACTTTTCTCGACAAATTGCCAGCTTGGAACAGGTGTCCAATGCGGCGCTAGTCCCGTGGATGTCACGCATAAAAGCGATGGGGCTTCACCATGATATTGAATCCATTGAAGGTGCAGCACGACGACTTGGCGCACCCGCCGAATTGGCGGCAAAAATCAAAGCTGCGGTTGGCGCTGAGGTTTCCAGCGACGCACCCGGATTGTCCGGGGCATCTGCGGCGGTTACAGCCTTCATTTCTCAAATGCGCACCCAATCCGTTCTCGCCCGCATTTTTGCGGAACGCTGGGCGTTGCGAGTGCCCTTCAACACCCGCCTGATGAGCGTCGGAATGGATGCCACGGCGGCGGTCGTCACCGGCGGAAAACCGATCCCCGTTACCGATCTGGATTGGGATGATCCCTTGATTGTTGAGCGCGAAAAGATCGCGGCGGCGTTGGTTCTGACGAAAGAACTTTGGGCGGATGCAACGGCGGCAGGGCAAGGATTCGTCAACACCCAAATGCGCGCGGCAATCGCCACAGCCTGCGATAACTTCCTTTTCGCAAAACTCACTGATTCCGGTACGTCCGACGAGACGGTCACGACGTTAGGCGGGCTTCCAGACATTGACGATCTGCGTGGGGCAATGTTGGGCGCTTTGAACTCTGTGCACACCCGCGCGGCTGGTAATCCGGTTTGGGCCGTGTCTCCGACAGCCGCGAATATGCTGGCAATGGTCGGCGACGAAGAACTCAATCCATTTTCGGGCCAGGTTGCGAAGATCCCGGCGGTGATCACCAGTGGTTTCACCGGAAGCCGGATGGGGCTGGTCGATGCAGCGGCAATCGGCGGAAACCTAGACCGCCTTGAGATCGTTTCGACTGATGAGGCGGTGGTTGAAATGGCAACCGACCCGACGAACGACACGACAACCCCAACTGGCAGCGACAGCGTCGTGAGCCTGTTTCAGACCGACAGCGTAGCGATGAAGTATGTGGTTCATCTCGGACTTGAGCCGGTGCGCGACAATTCTGCCGCGTTTATCACCTTCGATGAAGGCGGATCGTGATGGAGATCGCAAAGGATATGCAGCGCGCCCATGCGGTGATTCAGGTGAAGCGGGCCGACAATGAGGCCCGCCGCATCGCTGGCATCGCATCGACCCCGACAGCGGATAGGCAGGGCGACATTCTGGAACCGGAAGGGGCGGAATTCAAACTGCCGTTTCCATTGCTGCTAGGCCACGACCACACGCAGCCGCTTGGCGAGATCACCGACGCGCGAGTGACGCCGCAGGGCATTTACATCGCCGCTCAAATTGCGCCCGAAGGGACAACCGCGAAGATTGACGAGGCGTGGCGAATGATCCGCGCGGGGCTGATCAAGGGCCTTTCGGTCGGGTTCATCGGACGTGAGGCCGAACCACTTCCCGGCGGTGGACTGCGTTTCAAGAAATGGGAAATCATTGAAACGAGCGCGGTCACGGTTGCGGCGAACCCAGAGGCCGGAATCACTGAGGTTAAGCGGCTGACCGATACCCGGAAGGCAGCACCCGCGCCCGGCAGCATCCCCCCCTACCCCCGGCACCTGTCAGCGGATGAGCAACAAGCGGTGCGCGAGAAGGCCGTGAGGGATCACCTCGACGGCATCGTGAAGCGCACGGCGGCGGCGACGGGCCGATCCGAAGCAGAGGTACGCAAGGCACACGCTGCGGGCTATGCCGAACAGATGGCCGAGATCGTCGTGCATCTGCGCTGGCAGGAAGAGCGCATCAAGGAATTGGAGACCCGACATGAAAACGAGTGACGCGATACTGATGGCTTTTCGTCAATCTCTCGATGAGCAATTGCTTGGCATTGAGCAGGTCGACGCCGTGCTTTGCGAGGATGGCGCAGCCATAATCCTGTACGGGCACACATCCGACCCTGACGTGACCTTTACCGCATCCCTGCCCGTGCCTGCCGCGCTCGAATGGTCGCGGATATGAAGGGGGGGGCTTCCGTTACTTGCTGAGGCCAATAGACAAAACCGACGGCCCCGGCTTTCGCACACATCCACAGTCAGAAAATCCAGAGGCAAGAGCAATGACCGCCAGACTCCCGTTAAAAAAGGCCGTGCTGACAGGCGCGGCGGCAAAGAACCCGCAGCGATACCGCGACCGCTCCGAACCCGAGACGAAACCCTTGGGCGATCCGCCTAAGCACCTCAGCGCCACAGAGCGGGCCGCATGGCGCGCGTTCGCCCAAGAGCTTCCTTGGCTGGCAGACAGCGACAGGGCGCTCCTGGCGTCAGCCTGTGCGCTTCGGGCGCGGGTTCAAGCCGGTGGCGACATATCGACGGCAGATATTCGGGAACTGCGAATGCACCTAGTCAGCTTGGGCGCAACTCCGATTGCCCGGCAGAACGTGGTGACGCCGGAAGACCCCGAAGACGATCCTTGGGCGAAATTTCTGTAGGGGCTGGACATGAAACGTAGCTTGATGGTTCTGGCGCTGCTTGGGACGACTGCGCTGACGCCTGATCCTGTCTATGCATCCCCCCAGGCTGTGGCATTTGTCGCAGGGTCGCTTGGCGTTGCTGGTGGCACCGCGCTTGCGACGACATACGCGGCGACCTATGCCTCTGGCGCTTTGTTCGCGGCATCGGCGTTTGGCGGCTTTGTGGTGCGAACGGCCGTTGGCATTGGTCTTTCGTTCCTCGCAAACAAGCTATTCGCGCCGGACATGCCCCCGCCTTCGGCGCGAATGGTCAACTTTGCTCAGCCGAAAGCCTACGCGGAATATGCATATGGCCGGACACGCAAAGGCGGCATTCTGGGATTCACCGGGTTTTCAGACAGCAAGCGGTACTATGTGCCGATCCTCGCCGCGCATGAAATCGAAGGCTTCGTTGAACACTGGCTAGATGAGCGTGTCGTTACGCTCAACAGCGAGACCGACACCAGCCTGACCAATATCGACACCTCGCCAATCGGCGGCTATGGGCGGATTGACACGCTGGATGGGGCGAGCGGGCAGACAGCGAACGCCGGGCTTGTCTCAGCCTTCACCGAGATCACTTCGGCGCATGACTTCGCTGGGCTGGCGGGTGCGGTGATCTGGGCCAAGAGACCGCCTCAATCGTCTTTCAGCAACATCTATCCGACCGGGCGGCAATGGGCCTATGCGCCTGTCATAGACGGGGCGAACGACATTTACGACCCGCGCACCGACAGCACGGGGTACAGCAACAACGCGGCGCTTGTCCTGGCGCATTGGATCGTCAACCGGCTGGGGCGCGATGTTGATTGGGATGAGGTCGCGACCGAGGCTGACGTTGCCGACACGACCGTCACCAATGCAGAGAGCGAGACACAGCCACTCTGGACGATCAACGGCACCATCAGCGACGAACAAGAGTTTGAGGACCAGCGGGCGCAGATGGCGGCAGCTTGTGACGCGTTCATCTACGAACGGGCGGACGGTAAAGCCGGGTTCAAGCTGGGCCGGTGGATCGAGCCGACCGTCTCGCTTTCGGCTGACGACTTCTTTGCGCTGGAACTGACCGAGGGCCAGTGGGGCGCGGACGCGGTTGATGAGGTGGCCGTTACCTACATGGAGCCTGAGAACGCATGGCGGGAAACCCCGTCCGGGGTCTGGGTCGAGAATGATGTTGCTAAAGCAGTGCGCGATGAGCCGCAGCTTTACATGATCAACAACCACAACCAAGCGGCGCGGATTGCCAAGCGTATCGCCAAGACCAAGCGGGCCAAATACCAGCTAAAGGCCACCATCGGAATGATGGGCTATGAGCTTCTAGGACAGCGGTTCTTCCGCCTTGTCCATGAGGAAATGGGCATAGACGAGTATTTCGAGGTTGGCGAACTGGTGCGCGAGGGCGTGTCGCAATTCAGCGTAACCGCGAACTCGGTCAACGCCTCTGACTTCGATTTCGACGCAGCGACCGAGGAACCCACGCGCCCGACCTATAGCAGCGTGACCAGCAACGACGACATCCCTGATGTGTCTGGCTTGACCGCTACGGCGGTGGATGGCGGCAGCGTGGCGTTCTCCTGGACGGCGGCTGACGACAGCCTTGTGCAACAGGTCCGGTATCGACTGACGACCGAAACCGACTGGCAGGTCACGACCGCGCCCGAGGGCGAGACGCAGGTCGTTGTTACTGGCCTTCTGGATGGCGGGGAATACGAGTATCAGGCGCGCAACCGTACCGGCTCTTACCGGGTTGGGAATTGGGCACCTGATACCTCGCCCATTCCGTCCGTCACCGTCATCGCCAATAGCACCGCGCCAGCGATTCTTGACGCGTTCTCTGCGACCGTTGACGGCAGTGACGTTGATCTAGCCTTCACTGCGCCGAATGACCCGAACTATTCCGCCACCCGCATCTATCGCGCGGACGACAGCACCGACTTTAACGACGCGGTTCTGATCAGGACGGAATACGGCGCACCGAACACGGCGGACACCTGGACGGACACCGCGCCAGGCTCCGGCGGCTGGAGCTATTGGGCCGAGCCGATCAACACCAGCGGCGTAGCGGGCACCAAGAGCGGGCCGCAGAGTGTGACGATATAGGCGGCATAGGGGGGGCGTCCGTTCCTTGACCGGGTTGGCCTAGGAAACCGATGCCCCCCATTGATTATCTAAAACCTGTATAGAAAAAGTTTTCCGATAGGAAAAAAGAGAACCCCTGCCCTACTTCCTGAGCCTGACCCCCGGCCCGCCCCCGTTCTCTTCGATGAACTGCACCCCGCCGGATTCGAGCGCGGCGCGTATGGCATTCAAGGCGCCTTGTGCGGGGTAAGGCGACCCAGAACCCTCAGCACGCTTAACAGTCATTGACGAAACGCCTGCGTGCTCTGCTAACGCCGCTTGTGACCATCCCAGCAATCCGCGCGCTGCTCTAATCTGCGCCTCAGAAATTTTCACTTGTTCCATTTTAGAACATTCCGTATTGTTCCTTTTGAGAACATTACCACAAAGGAGGAATGACTCAATGGCTGACAACCTACCAGACGCAACCCAAGAGGCGATCCAGCTTCACGGGCTAGTGCAGGGCCTTAACTTCCTGCTGACACAAGGGGGCGACACCATGAACGCGGTTTATCCCCTGGCCGATCTTATCGAGGGAAAGGCGGACCAGATGGCCGAGGATCTGGCGCGCATCCAAACTCAGTCAACGAAAGGCGGTGACGCATGAAAACCCTATCAGATCTTCAAAACGAGGCCGTTCACCTATCCGGCCTTCTGGGCGGCATCGACGTTCTGGTGCACCAGTTTGCACAGGCTGGTGATTCGATTGACGAACGCCGCGCCGCCGGGGCGCTTCCCGCAATCATTGAGGACGCCATTCGCCGCGCGGATCAACTCGCATCCGACATTGAGTGCATGGAAAGCCGGTTTGAAAAGGAGGCCGCAGCATGACCGAGAAAAGCCTTGAAACCCGATTGAGCAATGAGATCCACAATCTTGGCGCGCAACTGTCCGACTGGCAGAACCTAGCCGACGCGCTTGACGTGGTGGTGTGGCAAATCACGCAAGACGACATGCCCAAGCGACTGCACCGGCACCGTGACGCGCTGATCGGTGTCAGTGATGCCATGCAAAGATTGAGCGAAGTGACGAACGGCGGGCGGTAGTAGAGCTAGATCACCACCAAGACATAGGCCGGGGGCGAAGGTTCCCGGCCTTTTTCTATGCCTCAGTTCTGTTACCCCAGACGTTACCCCAGAGCAAAACCGCACAACTTCCCCAGAATCAAAAAAGCCCTCAAGTCGCTGAGACTTAAGGGCTTTTTATGGCTCCGGCGGTAGGGATCGAACCTACGACCAATTGATTAACAGTCAACTGCTCTACCGCTGAGCTACGCCGGAACGGTTCGCGCCGTATAGCAATCGGAATCTCGGGCGTCCAGAGGGTTTTCCAGCTTATCGGAAAAAAATTTCACCACCCCGATGCAGTGTCAGGACAGCCGGGAAAACCGCGCCTTGGCGGCCAGCGCGCCCTCGGCTTCGACCCGGTTTTGTCCACCCAGATCAACAAGGTGGGCAAAGACGTTCCGCTCCGCCGCCGGCAGCAGGGCGACGGGCGTCTCGGTATAGATCCTCGCGGCCAGCTCGGCGGCGGTGGCCGGGCCGTCCTCGAGCGCCTCGAGGATCGAGGTCTCGCGCGCCAGCCGGTGTTCCAGCAGCCAGTCGAGCCGTCCGGCAGCATCGGTAACCGGGGCGCCGTGGCCGGGGTGCAGGACTTGCCAGCCCCGCGCCCGCAGCCTGCGGCAGGAGGCCATGAAATCGGTCAGATCGCCGTCCGGCGGCGACACCAGCGAACTGGCCCAACCCATCACGTGATCGGCGGTGAAGCACATCTCGCCCCAGCCCAGCGCGATGTGGTTGCCCAGGTGGCCGGGGGTGTGGATGACCTCAAGCGTCCAGCCGTCGCCCTCGATCCGCGCACCGTCGGCGACGGTGACATCGGGGGAGAAATTCCGGTCGATCCCCTCGCCGCCCCCGGCCAACCCGGCCGCGGCCAGCTGCGCCATCACCGCGCTGCGCCCCGCCTCGGCACCACCATAGGCGATCACCGGCGCGCCGGTGCGCTCGGACAGGACGCCGGCCAGCGGCGAATGGTCCAGGTGGGTATGGGTAACGACGATATGGCTGATGCTCTGGCCCGGTTCCAGCGCAGCCAGGATCGCCTCCAGATGCGCCGCGTCGCGCGGGCCCGGGTCGATGACGGCAAGCTCGCGCGTGCCCACCAGATAGGTATTGGTGCCGCGATAGGTCATCGGCGAGGGGTTCGGTGCCAGCACCCGTCGCAGCCCGTCGGCCAGCCAAACCGCTTCGCCTGGGGCGGGATCGAAATCGTCGGGGGGCTGGGTCATCTGGTCTGCTCCTTGGTAACGCCATTCTATAGCATTGTTTTGTCGCGCAATTCGGGCCGAAACCGGTTTCCAGTCCCCGGATTGCGCTCTAGGCTTAGCCCATGTCGTTCCACTGGCTCAAACACTATATGCCGCGCAGCCTGTATGGCCGGACCGCCCTGATCCTGCTGTTGCCGGTTGTGGTGCTCATGCTGGCGGTCTCGGTCGCCTTCATCCAGAACCACCTGCAGGGCATCATCGGGCAGATGACCGGCACGGTGGAGCGCGAAGTTGCCTTCATCACCACCCGCGTCGACTCCGCACCGGAGCCAGAGGCCGCGCTGGACGGGCTGGAACCGCTGCTGCCGGCGCTACAGATGCAGTTGCGTTTCCCCCCGCGCGACGAGGTGCCGGCGGCGGATTACCTCCGTTGGTACGATTTCTCGGGACAATACGTACGGACCTTGCTGCGCGCGGCCCTTCCCGGCATCCTGGCGGTGCGGTTCAACGACGATTCCTCGGTCCAGATTTTCCAGCGGACGGTCCACGGCCCGCTGGAGATCAGCTTTCACCGCAGCCGGGTCACGGTGGGCACGCCGCACCAGTTGATCGTGACGATGGTGTTCTTCGCCCTGCTGATGACGGTGATCTCCTTTCTCTACATGCGCAATCAGCTGCGCCCGATCACCCGGCTGGCAGATGCGGCGCAAGCCTTCGGGCGTGGGCGCACGGCGCCGTTCCACCCCGGCGGTGCGGTCGAGGTGCGAGCGGCGGGGCATGCCTTTCTCGACATGCGGGCGCGGATCGAGCGGCAGATCGAACAACGCACGCTGATGCTTTCAGGGGTAAGCCACGATCTGCGCACGCCGCTGACCCGCCTGAAGCTGGGGCTGTCGATGCTTGACGAGGCAGAGGCTGCACCACTGCTGCGCGATGTCGATGACATGGAACGGCTGCTCGACACCTTCCTCGATTTCTCGCGCGGGGCAGCGGCGGGAGAGCCCGAGCCGACCGACCCGGTGGCATTGGTGCGCGGCATCGTCGACGATGCCCAGCGGGCGGGAAAGCCGGTGCGGCTGGGCAAGCTGCGCGGCACCGGCGAGGTGCCGCTCAAGGCGCTTTCGGTGCGCCGCGCGGTGGACAACCTGATCGACAACGCGGTGCGCTACGGCGAACATGCGGTGGTGTCTGTCACGCTGAGCGACAAGGTACTGCGCATCCGGGTCGAGGATGACGGGCCCGGCATCCCCCCCGAACAGCGCGACGAGGCGCTGAAACCCTTTGCCCGGCTGGACCCGGCCCGCAACCAGAACCGGGGCAGCGGCGTCGGCCTGGGACTGGCCATCGCCAAGGACGTCGCCCGCGCCCATGGCGGCGCGCTGCGGCTGGACCAGAGCGAGGCACTCGGCGGGCTCAGGGCCGATATCGTGATCGGGCGCTAGACGCCCTCCGCCCCGGCAAACCGGCGCCGCCGCGAAAAACTGCCTTCATATTCCGTCGACATTCGCGGCATAAGGGCGGGGCCATGATCTGGTCGCGCCTTTCCCTCTCCGGCAAGCTCTTCGTCGCCGTCGTGCTGCCGGTGCTCTTCGCCGTGCTGCTGCTGGCCGGCGCCGTGGCCTTTTCCATGCGCGCGGGATTTTCGCGCTATCTCCTGGACAGCGAACTGTCGCAGCTCGACGGACTGGTCGCAACGCTGGAACAGCACCCGGAGGCCAGCGCCGGCTGGCCGTCACTGTCCGACTTTGACGCCTGGGTCTACCTTCTGGAAGACATGGTGCCCCGTCGGGCGCGCCCGCCCGGTGCTGGCCCTGGCTCTGGCCCTGCCTTCGGCGCGGGCGGACCGCCCCCCGAGCGCCACGCCGGCGGCCAGGGGCCTGTCCCCCTGCCCGATCGCCTGTCGCTGCTGGGCCCCGACGGGAGGCTGATCGCCGGCGGGGTGATCAACGGAACCACCCATGCGGACCGTCCCCTGCGCAATGCTGACAACACGGTGATCGGCACCCTGCGCCTGACCCACGTGGGCGCCAATCCCGAACCCTCGGACAATGCCTTTCTCGCGCGGCAGTTCCGGGTCATCGGGCTGACCGCGCTCATCGCGCTCCTTTGCGCCTCGGTGGTGGCCTGGCTCACGGCGCAACAATTCCTCGCCCCGATCCGGCGCATCGGCGATCACGTCGCCCGGCTGGCCTCGGGCGATCTGTCCAGCCGGTTGAACGCCACCCGCCGGGACGAATTGGGCCGCATGATGCGCGACCACGACGCGCTGGCCGAAAGCCTCGAGGCCAGCCGCCAGCGCGAACGGCAGTGGGTTTCTGACACCTCGCACGAGTTGAAAACCCCGCTGGCCGTGCTGCGCGCCCAGATCGAGGCCCAGCAGGACGGCATCCGCCCGACCACGCCCAAGATGCTGGACATCATGCACGACGCGGTCATGCGGCTGACCCGGCTGACCGAGGACCTCTCCCTGATCAGCCGCAGCGACGAGGGACGGCTGCAACTGGCGCCGGTGCCGGTCGATCTCTGTGCCCTGACCCGGGCGGCGGCGCGCGACCAGCGCCCGCGAATGCGCGAGGCCGGCCTGAGGTTGAAGGTGACCGAGGCCGAGGCGACCCCGCTGACCGTGCAAGGCGACCCGGTGCGGCTGCGCCAGGTGCTCGACAACCTGCTCGACAACGCCTGCCGCTACACCGATGCACCGGGGCGGATCACCGTCTCTTGTCACCCGATCGGAAACCAGGCCGAGATCACGGTATGCGACACCGCCCCCTGCCCGCCCGACGAAACCCTGCCCGAACTGTTCGACCGGTTCCGGCGCGGCGAGACCTCGCGCGCGCGCAGCCACGGCGGCTCGGGCCTCGGCCTGGCGATCTGCCGCGCGCTGGTAGAGGCGCATGGCGGCACGATCACCGCAACGCCCTCCGATCTCGGCGGGCTTTGCATTCGCGTCCAGCTTTCCCTGTCACAGGATTGATCCGATGACCGCACCCCGCTCCCGCATCCTGATCGTCGAGGACGAAACCGCCCTGGCCGATGTAGTGCACGATTACCTCCAGGCGGCGGGCATGGCGGCCGACCGGCGGATCGAGGGCACCGGCGCCGCCCGCGCCGCGCTTGACGGCGGCTATGACCTTGTCGTGCTGGACATCATGCTGCCGGGCACCGACGGACTCCAGATCTGTCGCGAGATCCGCGCCACCAGCGACCTTCCGATCATCATGACCACCGCCCGGGTCGAGGAGATCGACCGCTTGCTGGGGCTGGAACTGGGCGCCGACGATTACCTGTGCAAACCCTATTCCCCACGCGAGTTGGTGGCCCGGATCAAGGCGGTTCTGCGCCGTCGCCCGACGCTGGAGCGCGGCGACACCGCACCGCTGGCCCCGGCGCGGTTGCACCTGGACCGGGAGGCCTGGCGCGCCACTGTCGACGGGCACCGGCTGGACCTGACCCCGCGCGAGTTCCGACTGCTCGACACCATGGCCACCCGCCCTGGCCGCGTGTTCTCGCGCGAGCAACTTCTGGACCTGGCCTTTCCCGATGATGCCGAGGTGTTCGATCGCACCATTGACAGCCATATCCGCAACATCCGTCGCAAGATCGCCGCCGCCTCGGACCTCGATCCGATCCGCTCGGTCTATGGCGTCGGCTATGCCTTCGATCCGGACGGGGCGGAATAGCCACGCACCGGAAAAATTTCGCCTCTGCATCCTCGCTTCACATTTCCTGCAATCCGGCTCCCCGGTTGCCCGGTAGACCCGGGGCAGGCGCCGAGAAAGGCGCCAGGAAACAGGAGCAGAGAAGATGAACGACACATTCCCCAAGCGCATGAGGGTCGCCGCGATCCTGATGGTCGCCAGCACGATGTCCCTTGGTGGGGCCATGGCCACGGTGCTGCTGGGCGGAGAACGCTACACCGCCGAGCCGTCCCTCTACCTTGCCCAATCCGGTCCCGACGGCGGTCGCCCCCCGCGCGAGGCGATGGACGCCTGCACCGGCAAGTCAGCCGGCGCCGCCTGCAGCTTCGATGCCCCCGAGGGAAGCGTGACTGGCACCTGCCACGCACCCGACGACAATGCCCCCGCCGCCTGCGTCCCCAAGGATACTGGATCCAAGGGCTGAGGATCAGAGACATGCGCGGATCCCTCCCCTTTCACCCGGTCAGCATCCTGCTTCAATTGCTGACCTCCGCCGCCCCGGCCGAGGCGCATCCGGATCACGCTGCCTTTGACACGGCCCCGTTCAAGGCGCCGCTGGAAACCACGCTCTGCACCTTGCGGAACGGCGCCGAGACCACCTGTTACAAGATCACCGTGGGCTACAAACCCGAGGGTCTGCCGATCGGCCCCTTCTGCCCCGCAACCCTGAAGGGCAGCGGCGGCATCTGGCCCTGGGACGGTGAGAACGCCGGGCTTTACCGGATCGACGAAAGGTTTCTGCGCATGATGGACGACCTCGGCTATCGCTTTTTCGACGACGACGGCACCGTGTACACGATCGACAACGCCACCTCCCGGCCCGAACAGGAGCACGCCTGCATTAACGTCACGCCGGACCAGAGCGTGACCATCACCATGCTCCTGCCCACCACACCGGTGATCGCCGATCGCCCGCGGATGCTGGGGACGGTGGGCAAGGTCGGCGTGGCACTGGACGGTGCGCCGATCCTCTCCGACGCGCCTAGCATCCAGTCCACCGGGCACATGCCGGCGCTGGATGTCTGCGGCGGCCACGTCGACCCGGGCGGCTGGTACCACTGGCATGCCACCGCCACAGATATCGAAACCGTGTTCGAGATCGAGGGCATCGAAGCGGATTGCGCCCTGCTCCAGGACAGCGCGGCGATGTTCGGCTATGCCTTCGACGGTTTCCCGATCTACGGCAGCCGCGAGGCCGATGGCAGCGTACCGCAGGATCTCGACGCCTGCCACAGCCATGTCGGCGCCACCGAACATGGGTTGACCTATCATTACCACGCCAGCGCGGTTTTCCCCAACCTGCCGCCCTGCCTTGTCGGGGAAACCGCGCTGGATAACTTCGTGACCACGGCGCGGGCCGGCATCGGCTCCACTCCGCCCTCGGCGCCCGACGATATCGCGGTGTCCCGACTGGCCCCGCCGAAGGGAGAACCGGGCGCCCTGCCCCCCGGCTTTGACGAGGCCGCCGCCGCGCTGGGGATCACGCCCGAGGCGCTGATGCAGGCAATCGGAGCCGCCGGCGGTCCTGGCGCCGACCTGGACGAGGTCGCGCAGCGCCTTGGCGTCGACGCCGACGCCCTGCGCAAGACCCTGCCGCAACCGCAACAGCGCTGAGCCACCCGACCGAACAGGAAACGGGCGCCCGTCATCGGGGCGCCCGTCGTCGTCAGAGCAAGCCTTTCGGCCCCTCTCAGCCCTTGGCCTTGGGAGTCCAGGCAAACTTCTGCATCACCGCGTCCACCGGGGTGTCGGCGAGGTGGTTGGTGTAGTTGCTCATCACCTTCTGGGCCAAGCCGAGGATGATATCCAGCACCTGCCGCTCGCCGTAACCAGCCGCGTAAAACGCCTCGAGCTGCGCGTCGGAGGGGTTGCCGCGGCTGTCCAGCATGGCCAGCGTGAAGGTCCGCAGCGCTTCCAGCTTGTCGTTGGGCAGCGGCGTCTCGTCGCGCAGCGCGTTCGAAACCTCGTCACTGACTCCCATCATCTTGGCGATGCCGGTATGCGCCGGAACGCAATAGTGGCACGCGTGATAGACGTTGATGGTCTGCCAGACGACAGTTTTCTCGTCGGCGTCAAAGGCGGTCTCTTCGGCAAAGAGCCGATGCAACACCTGGTAACCCTCCAGCAGCGCCGGCGACCCGGCCATCACCGCATGCAGGCCCGGCACACGGCCAAAGGCCTTTTTCGATTTCTCGAGCAGCGGCACGGCGGCCTCGGGGGCGGTGGTTTCGTCGAACCGTTCGAACTTGGTCATCGGGTGTCTCTCTTTTTCATGGGTTTCGCGTCGATGCCCAACACCTGACTTTTCTTGAGCGATTGCTCAAATCACGTTTGAGTGACCGCTCAATTAAAACCAGCCACACCCTTCAACCGGGAAAAAAAACGGTCTAGAGTGGCCCCATGTCCAGAACCGCCTCATATGACCGCGACGCCGCGCTTGATGCCGCCATGAACCTGTTCTGGGCCAAGGGGTACAACGCCACCTCGTTGAAGGATCTCGAAGCGGCGCTGCAAATGCGCCCCGGCTCTATCTACGCCGCCTTCCGCAACAAGGAGACCCTGTTCAAGGCCGCGCTCGACCGCTACGCCGACCGCACGGCCGAGGAGTTGCGCGGGGTGATCGACAGCGCGCCCTCGCCGCTCGCGGCGCTGCAGGCGCATCTCAGGGGAATGGCCCAGCTTGATCCCTGCGACAAACCCTCGACCGCCTGCATGCTGGTGAAAACCCTGCTCGAGGTGCCGCGCGGCACCGCGGTACGCAATGTGGTCACCGCCCACCTGGACCAGGTGGAACGGATGTTGTCCGAGGCCCTCCACCGTGCCAAGGCCCTCGGGGAACTTCCCGAAGATTGCGACCCGGATCGCCTGGCGCAACGGATTCAGACCTATATCTTCGGCCTCAAGATCCAGGCCCAGCGTGAAACCGACGCCGGGCGGATGCGCGCGCTCTGCGCCGACCTCGCCGAGGAAATCGGCACCCTTCGACAAGCGGCGTGATGCCGCCACCCCGGCCATGCTTTGCGGCTAATCGCCCAGCGGACCGCAGCGATACAGCTTCACCTTGATGCCGCCATGGGCCACCGGCGCGCCGGGCGATTTGAACGGCAGCCCGGTCGCCTTGGCCAGCCCGCCCTCGCTGGTCACCAGCCCGACGCGCCAACCGGCGAACCGCGCCTTCAGCATGTTGCCAAGCGCCCCGTACAGCCCGTAAAGCAACTTCTTGTTGCCGATCCGCGCACCATAGGGCGGGTTCACCATCACCAGCCCCGGCGCCCCCTCCGGGGGCTGCACATCGGCAAATGGCATCTGGGCAAAGTCGCACCAGCCGGCCACCCCGGCCCGCCCGGCGTTCTCGCCCGACATGCGCACCGCACCCGCGTCCCGGTCGGAGCCATGAAACCGCAGCCCCGGATCGCGCGCCACGCCGCCCTCGACCCGCATCGCGGCCCAGCTCTGCGCATCGACCCCGGCGAACCGCTCGAAGGCAAAGGCCCGCGTTCGCCCCGGTGCCAGCCCGGCGGCGATCTCGGCGGCCTCGATCACGAAGGTGCCCGAGCCGCACATCGGGTCCAGCACCGTCTCTGTCCCGGAATAACCGCATTGGCGCAGGAACATCGCCGCCATGGTCTCGCGCAGCGGTGCCTTGCCCATCGCTTGCTTGTGCCCGCGCTTGTGCAACGGCGCCCCCGAGCTGTCCAGGCTCAGCGTGCAAAGGTTGTCGTCGATGCGCAGCATCACCCGTACCGCGCCCTCGTCGGCGCCCTCGACCACCGGCGCGCCCAGCTCTTCGGAGATCGCACGGGCTACCCGCTGAGCCGCCGCCCCGGCGTGGTAGATCTTCGAGCGTGTGCAGCTCGCCTCCACCCGCACCGGCACATCGGCACGCAGGAAATCACCCCAGGGAAACTTGCGCGCGCGCTTGTCGAGTTGTGCCAGGTGAAAGGCGCGAAACTCCCCCACCCGCACCAGCACCCGCGTCGCCCCGCGCAGCCACAGGTTGGCGCGCCAGACCTCGGGCCAGCCGCCGCGCAGCGCCACCCCGCCGGGCACGATCCGCACCCCGGCAAACCCCAGCCCCCGCGCCTCGTCGCAGAGTGCCGGTTCCAGCCCTGGAAGGGCCACCAGGAAGATCTCGTATTCATCGCCTGTCTGCATCGCGTCTGCATATCCCGATCCCGCGACAGGCGCGAGGGGTTTCCCGCGACCCGTTGTGGCCGCTGAACGTCGCCCTCTCTCGCCCATTGCGCACAAAAGCGCCTCAGGGCTCGACTACACGCCACAATCGTGGATGTTTGGCGGCTTCCGTCCGAGGATGGCCCGCCCCCGAACCACGCCCCCTTGGATGGTCCGTGGCTTCAAGCATGTCTCGCGGGTGTTGTCCCGCCTGGCAGGATTGTCGTGGGTGCTCGACGGCTTGCCCCGAAACGATCGGATGCTGTGCCGAAGCCTCACGCGGGTGGCGGCGGGTGTGGAAATCGGTACTCAAAGGTCTTGCCCCGGACTGGATCGCGATGCGCGCGCCCTGCCCGTTCGTCCTTGCGGAACGGACAGGGCGAAGTGATCTACGCTTCGATGTGGTCGTACTGGCCCACCGGCCTGCGGGCCTCGGGCCTCCTGCGGTCAACGCCCAGGAAAAGAACGATGTTCTTGGCCACATAGATCGAGGAATAGGTGCCGACGATAACGCCGAAAGTGATCGCCAGCGCAAAGCCGCGGATCACATCCCCGCCGAACACCAGCAAGGCCAGCAAGGCGACCAGCGTGGTCGCCGAGGTCAGCACGGTGCGGCTCAGGGTTTCACTTGCCGACAGGTTCAGCAGGCCCCGCAACGGCATCGCCGCATGGCGCCGCAAATTCTCGCGCACCCGGTCAAAGACGACCACCGTGTCATTGATCGAATAGCCAAGGATCGTCAGCAAGGCCGCCACAAAGGCCAGGTCGATCTTCAACCCCAGCAGCGCGAACAATCCCAGCGTGAGCAAGACGTCATGGGTGAGGGCAACCACCGCCCCGACCGCGAACTGCCACTCGAACCGCAGCCAGACATAGCCGAGGATCGACAGGACCCCACCCGCGATCGCCAGAATGGCGGCGCGAACCAGTTCCGGAGATACCTTTCCACCGATGCTTTCGCTTGCCGTGAAGCTCAGGTCCGGATCCACCTGCAACAGCGCCGCGCGCACCGCCTGCACCTGGTCGGTCGAAAGCGCGGCACCGTCCGCGCTCTCGGCGGCAAGGCGGAGGTTGGCAACATGGGCGTCACCTGAACCGCCGGCACCGAACACCTCGGACACGGCCACGTCGGCAAGCCCCAGGTCGCTCAACGCGTCCCGGTAATTCTCCAACTTCAGGACATGCGGTGTTTCGATCCGCATGCTGGTTCCACCGGTGAAATCGATCCCGAGGTTCAGGCCAAGCGTTGCGATCAGCAGGACCGAGGCCAGCATGGCCGTGGCCGAGGCACCGAACGTCACCCATTGCAAGCGGAAGAAATCGATCACCGGCTGCCGCCCAAGGAACCGGAACACCCCGTTCAGGGGCAACTGCGCCGGACGGCGCCAGTCCAGCCAGCTTTGCAGGATGAGTTTCGTGACCACCAATGCCGAGAACATGGAGGTCAGGATTCCCAGCCCCAGGGTGACGGCAAAGCCGCGCACCGGCCCCGCCCCCAGCCAGAACATCAGCCCGGCGGTCAGCAACCCGGTGAGGTTGGCATCCAGGATCGACGAGAACGCGTTGTCGAAACCGTTTCCGACCGCGCGCCACAGGTTGCGCTCGCGGCGCAGTTCCTCGCGCACGCGCTCGAAGATCAGCACATTGGCATCCACCGCCATGCCCAGCGTCAGAACGATGCCCGCGATCCCCGGCAAGGTCAGCGTCGCCCCCACCAGTGTCAGCACCGCCATCAGGATGACCATGTTGATCGCCAGTGCGGCCACCGCCACCAGCCCCAGCCCGCCGTAGCAGCCCACCATCAGAACGCAGACCGCCGCCAGCCCGATCAGGGCGGCGTTCAGACCCGCGGCGATGCTGTCGCTGCCAAGCTCCGGGCCAACCGTCTTTTCCTCCAGAAAGGTCAGTTTCGCCGGAAGCGAGCCTGACCGCAGCAGGGTCGCCAGCTGCGTGCTCTCGTCCACGGTGAATTGCCCCGAAATGATGCCGCTGCCGCCCGCGATATGGTCCTGAATGACCGGCGCCGACAGGACTTCATCATCCAGCACGATGGCAAAGGGGCTGCCGATATTGGCTGCGGTGAACGCCCCGAATGCCCGTGCGCCTGCGCTGTCAAAACGAAACGACACCGCCGGGTGCCCGTTCTGATCGAAGCTCGCTTGCGCATCCGTCAGATGCTCTCCCGACACCACCGGCCTGGGATCGAGGCGATAGGTCACCCCGGGTTCCCCTGCCTGCGGCAGGGTCAGGGACGCGTCCCCGGTCCCTCCTGCGGTCGTCAGGACCCGGTGGAACGACAGCTGCGCGGTGGTTCCGATCAGATCCTTCAGAGCCTCAGCATCGGAGACCCCCGGCACCTCGATCACGATCCGATCCGCCCCCTGGCGCAGGATCGTCGGCTCCCGTGTTCCGGTCTCGTCGATCCGGCGACGAATGGTTTCCAGGCTTTGCGACACCAACTGTTCGGTCAGGGCCTCGGTGCCCGCCTCTGAATACCGCACCTTCAGTACGCCGGCGTCCGTAGAGACCTCCAGATCCGGGGACGTCAGACCGCTGCCCCCTACGATATCGGTGGCGAAGCCCGCCGCGATCCCGGCCGCGCGGGTAGAAAAGCTGGCCGGGGACACGGCGATGCGCATCTCTCCGGACGGCGCCTGCAATTGCCGGACCAGGACGGAGTTCCCCCCCTCTTCTCGCAGGGCATCGCGCAAGGAGGGCCACAGCGCGGCAAGGCGTTGATCCATCACGCCGGGCACATCGACTTCGGCGAGCAGATGCGCCCCACCCCGCAGGTCGAGCCCCAGATGGATGAGCGAGGACGGCAGCCAGCCGGGCCAGCTGTTTTCGGTAATGTTTTCGATTTCGGTGGTCTGGTTGTACGCGTCGACACGCGCGTAAAAAGCATTGGGCAGGGCGAGCCACAGGCACAGCAGGCAGATGCCCCAAACGCCGATGCGTTTAAGCAATGGTGGTCGTTTCATGATCTCTCCGCGACAGAGGTCGGCACGCGGCCGCAGCGTCTCTGTCCGTTCCGTGTTGTCGTTGTCGTCAGGACGGCATGCGCGGACAGCCCCCCGAAAGGAGGCGATCCCGCGCGATCAGATCATGTCAGTGGGGGGCGCACGGGTGCAGTGGGCCCGGGCAACGCTTTGCACGACGCGCGGCGGCGCCCTCGGAGCGGCCAGTTGCAGAACGCGGTGCTCGGGCGGCAACAGCGGCTCTGACGCCGTTGTGGGCGCGCCATCCACACCGCTTCCGGTGGGGGGCGCCGCGTGGTGGGCACGCAGCGATTGCACGCAATCGTCCGGCGGCATCCCCGGCCGATGCACCTCCGTCAGCTGAATCTGTTCGGCGCCGGGCGCAACGGTCAGATGCGGGCGAACCGTGTCCCCCAAAATACCCGCGCTCAACAGCAGCAGGACCAGACTGGTCCTGGCCCAGAACAGCAGAATCTTGGAACGGGTCTTCATCATGGCGAACTGGGGCTTGGAAGCCGTCTTGTCAATCGTTCGGATTCGATGGATGCCAGTTGCGCAGTATCCCGCATCCTTTTCACGCGTCATCAGCCACCGTGAGTCCCGGTCAGGCTGCAAGCCGGCACAAGGGCCTTGCGGGAGGTGGCGCGGGCCGGGTCCGCCGAACGGCTTGGCGCCCTATCCCGTCCCTGCCCCAAGGGCGCTAGGGCGGCGAAACATCGCGGTGAACGCAACCTCCCCCCTGTCGCCGACCTACCCCGGCATCCCGTCCATCAGCCAGGACCGCAACGCCTCGATCTCGTCGCTGCGGCCTGCATCCTGACGCATCACGACGTAATAAGCCTCACGGATCGGCAGGCCGTAGTCAAAGGGCGACACCAGATCCCCCCGATCCAGGAATGGCCGTGAAAAGCTCTTGTGTATCAGGGCCGTTCCGAACCCGGTCGCAACCGACTGCAGTGCGATCAACGAGGAGTCTGCCCTGAGCCAAACCGGCGGCTCGGGGCAGTCCAGCTCGAACCGGTCCGACAGGCGCCGCCATTCGATCTCGGAGCCGAGCACCGGGACGATCCCGGCGGCCAGCACATCCTGGATGCGGGGGGCGTCGCCAAAGGACCGCAGGTGATCCGGGTGGCAGACGATGGTCGCGACCTCGTCCCCGAGTTTCCAGATGTCCGGTTCGTTCCAATGGCCGGTGCCATAGCGAATATCGACGTCTATGGTTTCGTGGTCCATCCGATCGGACCAGACGGCGGTGGACAGGGCGATCTCGATGTCGGGATGCAGGTCGTGAAAGGCCTTCAGACGCGGAGCCAGCACCAGAGTTGCATAGCTGATCGAGGCGCGGATGCGGATCTTGCGCTTGCCGCGAACGGTGAAAAGCCCATCGGTCGCTTCCTGCATTTCCGAGAAGGACCTGCGCACCGGCAGCGCATAGGCCTGCCCGATGTCGGTCAGCACGACACCGCGCGGCAGGCGATGGAACAAGGCGGCACCCAAGTGCTGTTCCAGCAAGCGAATCTGCTGGCTGACCGCCGCCGGGGTCAGGTTCAGTTCGGCTGCGGCATCGGAAAAGCTGCTGTGGCGTGCCGCGGCCTCGAAGGCCCTGAGCCATGTCACGTGGGGCAGTCGCATGAGAGACCTTCTATGTTGAGCGCCGGATGCGTCCATCGCCATCTTGCATGTCGCAGTCACGAGGTGAAGCGTGCAGCCGTCAAAATGAACCGCCCCAATGGCGCAAGATCGGTTGTTTGTCACCAACGCCCCGCTGCGGTCACAACCGGCTGGCATCACAGGGGGGCGTCGCGGGATGAACCACGCCGCATATGATTATATCGTTGTCGGGGCCGGGTCGGCGGGCTGCGCGCTGGTCGAACGGCTGACCCGCGATGGCAGAACACGCGTACTGTTGATCGAGGCTGGCGGATCGGACCGGCGTTTCTGGATCAAGGTGCCCATCGGCTATGCCGTCAACTTCGCCAATCCGCGCCTGAACTGGGATTATCACGCCGAACCGGATGCCGCGCTGAAGGGGCGGCGCATCTACTGGCCGCGCGGGAAGGTCATCGGCGGCTCAAGCTCGATCAATGCCATGGCCTACATGCGTGGGCTGCCGCATGATTTCGACGACTGGTCGCGCGCGGGGGCCGAAGGCTGGTCATGGTCCAGGGTGCGCCCCGCCTTCGAACGGATGGAACAGCACCTGGAGCGCGACGCGGATGGCAGGCCACGGGCGCGTGGCGAGGGGTTGCTGACCGTCAGCGACCTGCGCGACCAGATGAGCACCTTCTCCGCGCGGTTTCTCGCCGCCGCCCGGGACTGCGGCTGGGACAGTTGCGAGGATCTGAGCACCACGACCGGGGAATCGATCGGCTATTATCGCAGCACCGTGCGCTACGGCCTGCGTTGTTCCGCGGCGGATGCCTTCCTCGCCCCGGCGCGACGACGCGCCAACCTGCGGGTCATGACCAACGCCTTGGTCGAGCGGGTCACCTTCGAGGGTAAACGGGCGACCGGGCTGCGGTTTCGCGCAGGCGGCAAGACCGTCGAGGTGGCGGCTGGGCGCGAGGTGATCCTCTGCGCCGGAGCCATCAACTCGCCCAAACTGCTGCAGCTTTCGGGGATCGGCCCGGCGGGGCTGCTGCGCGGGCTTGGGCTGACGGTCCGGCACGACCTGCCGGAGGTGGGGCGCGGGCTTCAGGATCACCTCGCCATCTCCCACATCTTCCGGGCCAGGGTTCCGACGCTGAACAACATCCTCGGTCGGGCGCTGCCACGCCTGATGGCCGGATTGCATTTTCTCGCCGCGCGGCGCGGGCCGCTGGGCGTACCGGTCAACCAGGTCGGGGGATACCTGCGCGGCGACGCAGCCGTGGCGCAGCCGGACATGCAGATTTATTGCAACCCGCTGTCCTACCGGAGCGCGCCGGACGGGCGCCCGGTTCTGGACCGCGAGCCGGGCTACCTTCTCAGCGCGCAGCTGTGCCGCCCCACCAGCCGGGGCGAGATCGCGATCCGTTCCGCCGATCCGGGCAAGGCACCGCTGATCCGACCCAACTCGTTGACGACGGAGCATGACCGCGACGGCGCCCGGCGCGCCATCGAAATCATCAACCGCCTGGCCACCGCGCCGGCCCTTGCCGATGTGACACAAACCCGCCTGATCCCTGCACCGGAGATGCGTGAGCCGGAGGCCCTGATGGAGGATTTCCGCGACCGGGCATCCACCGTCTTTCACCCCACCTCGACCTGTCGCATGGGGCGCGGGCCGCAGGACTCGGTGCTCGATGCCCGGCTGAAAGTGCACGGTGTGGTCGGCCTGCGGGTCGTCGACAGTTCGGCCTTCCCGACCGTCACTTCCGGCAACACCAACGCGCCCACCATGATGCTGGCCACGCGCGCCGCCGAGATGATCCTCGAGGATGCCGCCGCTCCGCACCACACGGGGGCGCTGGCCGACACGGTCTGAGGTGCCGGAAGGACACCACGCCTTGTCCATCAACGACACGGCCCGTTCGACGCCACCCTTCGGGCGCTACAAGAAATAAGGAAACGGACGCGAGGGCGGCATCTTCGGGCTGGAGGATTACCAGGACATCAAGGTGCGCCCCCCTTCGTGGCCTGACGCCACCGTTGGAACCGGGAAGGGTCCGGGGAAAGCACCCGGACCCTTTTTCGTTTGTGGAGATTGTTCCGAGGGGCGCGGATCGACCGACCCTTTGTGCACGTGGGCCCGGACCCGATCTCAGGCGCTGCACAGATCCGGTTCCGCCGTGGTCCGCCCGTCAAAGCCCTGCTTGGCCAGAACCCGATAGGTGCTGCGCAACGCGCCCCGGTCGGTGTAGCAGCCGCGCAGGTGGCGTGTGCCACTGTCGGCGACATAGCCCTCGCGGCCATGCACGATACGGTGGTTGTCGAAGATCACGCAATTCCCCGCCTCGGAGCGGAAGCGCACCAGGAACCGGTCCTCCTGCATCATCTTCAGGAACTTGATGAAGGCCGGATAATAACTGTCGAGCAGGTCCTGCGGCAGGTCCATCGCATCCTGCAGGTGCTGGGAGATGGTCACGCCGGTCACCCGCCCCTCCGGGTCGGTTTCGATCACCCGCTGATGGGCGCGGTAGTCCCAGTTGTCGTGGCGATAGAAGAACGGGATCTTGTTGTCCGCCAGCAGGCGAAAGGCGTCGGGGTCCTCTTCGCGCAGCGCCTCGGCCACGGCGACCCCGTCGAGAAACAGCGACAACCCGCCCTCGACGGTGTTTTCCAGACAATGCAGGAATTGCATGCCGGGTGCGGCCTCTTCGCCCGGCAGGTCGGTGTGCATCTCCAATGGCCCGGAGGTGAAGGCCAGGTTGGTCGGTTCGATCTCGACGCGCACGTCAAAGAACAGCCCCTCCGCCGACGGCGTGATCGGGCCGATGGCGTTGACGAGCCGCGGCAGGCTGTCCTCGTCGCCCTCCATCTGGGTAACGATGGCGATCCCGTCCTCGATCAGGGCACGGGTCAGCCGGGCCTTGGCGTCCGGGTCGCTCAGCACGGCCTGTTGAGGAACACGGGTAAAACGTGGTCCGTGGTCGGCATACCACGGGGTGCGCGGCAGATCGGCGGGATCCTCGGCACGGCCACGGGTGGCAAAGCTCTCAAGCAGCGACAACGGGATGTGGCTGACCTGCGTCTCGGCCTGCCATTCGATCACCAGCGCCTCATCCGAGATATGCGCGGATCTTGCACGCGGCAGTTCGGCCAGCGAGGCCACGTCGAAGATGCGCTCGCGGGTCTGCGGATCAATGCAGCTGGGACAGGCGTCGCGCAGCCAGCAATAGTTGAAATAGGTCTCTCCTGCGAAAAGCGGAAGGGTCAGGCCGGTGTCGGTCAGGGTGATCTTGATCATGGTCAGGCTCTGTGTCTTGCGGTCAGGTGGCATAGTCGGGAGCGTAGGAATCGAGGATCTGGCGGATCGCGCACAGATGCGCCTTGGCCTGTCCCGGATAGTCCTCCAGCTCCCGCGCGGTCTTCTCGGCGATCTCCTGCGGGATCAGGCGCAAGGGCTGCCCGGTCTGAAGCGCGCGAATATAGGTCTCGGCGGCGCGCTCGAAGTAATACAGCCGATTGAAGGCATCTCCGACGCTGTCGCCCAGCACCAGGACGCCATGGTTGCCCATGACCATCACCTTTTTCGACGGATCGGTCAGCATCGCGGCGCAGCGCTCGCCCTCATCCTCGAAGGCCAGACCGCCGAAGCTCTCGTCAATCACGACGCGGTTGTAGAAGGTCGCCGTGTTCTGGTCGATCGGCGGCAGGGTGCTGTCGGCGAGCGAGGCAAGAACCGTGGCAAAGATCGAGTGGGCGTGCATCACGCAGCGCGCATGGGGGCAGCGGCGGTGGATGGAACCGTGCAGGCCCCACGCCGTCGGGTCCGGTGCATCGGGCCGGTTCAACGCGTCAGGGTCATTGGCGTCCAGCAACAGCAGGTCCGACGCCCGAATGCGCGCGAAATGCGCCTGGTTGGGGTTGATGAGGAATTGCGTGCCATCCTCGTTCACCGCGAGGCTGAAGTGGTTGGCCACCGCCTCGTGCATGTTCAGCCGCGCGGTCCAGCGAAAGGCGGCGGCCAGGTCGGTGCGGTCCTGCCAATGGCTCATGTTGGATGCGGCATCGAGGCTCATGCCGCTCACTCCGCCGCGACAGGGCGCGTGACCCCGGGCGGGACGACCTCGTAGCCCGGCGCTTCGGGTTCGTCGTCGATCAGTTCCGCCGGGAACCCATCGGCCAGGATCGACAGGCCGGTGGCATCCTCGAGGCGGCGGATGATATCGTCCGAATTGGCGCGTTCGCCATAGCGGGCCTGGCCATCCTTCATGATGTCGATGATCATCGGCGAGAGTTCCAGCGGCACGTCGTTGCGCTCTGCAATAGTCTGAAACAGGCCGATGTCCTTGAGGATCAGGTCCATGGTAAAGCTCACGTCGCGCGAGCCGTTCAGGATGAGCTGGCTTTCCGTCTCGTGCACGAAGGAGGTCCCCGAGGAGATCTTCATCGCCTCGTATGTGGTGGCGAGATCCATGCCGGCCGCCTTCATGGTGACCAGCGCCTCGCAACAGGTCAGCAGGTTCGCCGTGGCGAGATAGTTGGTCATCACCTTCAGGGTCGATGCCGTGCCGACCGGGCCGGTGTGCAGCACCCGACGCCCGAGGCGGGTCAGCAGCGGCAGAACCCGTTCGAAGGTCTCGCGATCACAGCCCGCGAAGATCGAGATATTGCCCGTATCCGCACGGTGGCAGCCCCCCGAGACGGGACAGTCGACGGCGGCGCCCCCCTTTTGCGTGACCAGCGCAGCGAGGCGGCGGATCTCGGCCTCGTCCGTGGTGGACATCTCGAGCCAGGTCTTGCCGGGGCCGACCTCCGGCAGCATCTCCGTCATCACCTCGGCCGAGGCGGCAGGCGACGGCAGACAGGTAATCACCACGTCATTGTTGCGCATCAACGCGGCGGCACTGTCGGCGCCCCCGGCCCCGCGCGCGGTGAAATTTGCCACCAGGTCCGGTTTCCGGTCCAGTACGGTGAGGTCAAACCCGTTGCGCAGAAGGCTGCCCGCCAGCTTGCTGCCCACGTTTCCGAGGCCGATGAACCCGACTTTCATGTTGTGCTCCGATGCGTCCATGACTTGCCACATCAGGGTGCCAAGAAACACGCGAGCCGATAAACGATAGATTTGGGCGCTCAGGGTTCATTCCTGTTGAACCGGTCCCAGTCGCCGGACCGGATTGTGCACGGGCCGGCCGTGTACAAAGAACCAACCGCAAGGGTGCCTCGCCGACCGCTTGCGTGTCCCGTTGAAGATAGCCCTGCGCCCGCACACCAACGCCAGTTGCTTCGCTGCGTCGACCAAGGCATCTTCCAGCGCATAGGCGAGATGACCGCGAGACAGGTGCAGGCCCGCATCATTGCGACCAGTTCCGCCGATCTGAAGACCTGCGATCCGTTCCGCCGCGACCTCTATTGTCGCCCTGCCCGCCTTGCGCGAACGGTCCGATGAATTCCCGGAACTGGCGGTCCTCCTCGGTCGAAAATTTTTTTAGGTGGTAAGACTCCCCGGTTCACCAATGCGGCCTTGCGAAAGCTTCTGGATCATGACGGACCCGAGAACGTGAGAGAGCTTTGCTATACCCTCCGCCGGGCTGTCATTGACGTGAACGGCGCGGGGGGCAACGCCATCTCTCTTTCCTGCCCTCTCTCCGAGCGTCGCGCAAAGCCAAGCACTGTCTGTCGATGGTGCCCCGAAGACCGCAAGGGACTGGATCGCCGGCGCGCGCAATCGAGAGCCGACATCGGCGCACAATTCCTCAGTGGCCGCGCCGTCCTGCACCTGCGCCATTCGGCAGCACGGACTTGCACCCCTCCAACTCCTCACCATATCTCAATGGGTTACGTGAGATAAGGTTCCGGAGACGACAATGGGCTATCTGAAAACAGCGGTTCTGATGGCTGCGATGACCGCGCTTTTCATGGGCGTGGGCTACTTGATCGGCGGGTCCGGCGGCGCGGTCATCGCCTTGGTGGTTGCGGCGGGGATGAACGGGTTCACCTGGTGGAACTCGGACCGTATGGTCCTGCGCATGAACAATGCCCAGCCGGTGGCGCCCGGGGACCGGATGGGCCTGCATGACCTGGTGGCACAGCTTGCCCGAAACGCGGGCCTGCCCGAGCCCAGAGTCTATCTGATCGACACCCCACAGCCCAATGCCTTTGCCACCGGGCGCAACCCCGCCAATGCCGCGGTGGCGGTGACCTCGGGCCTGATGCGCAGCCTCACGCGCGAGGAACTGGCCGGCGTGGTCGCGCATGAACTGGCCCACATCCGCAACCATGACACTGCGATCATGACGGTCACCGCGACCTTTGCCGGTGCGATCTCGATGCTGGCCAACTTCGCGCTCTTCTTCGGTGGCTCGCGGGAACGTCTGGGGCTGGTCGGCACCCTTCTGATGATGGTCCTTGCGCCGCTCGCGGCAGCGCTGGTGCAGATGACGATCAGCCGGACGCGGGAATATGCTGCCGACAAGGCGGGCGCCGAAATCTGCGGCCATCCACTCTGGCTGGCGGCGGCGCTGGAGAAGATCGCAATGGGCGCGGCCCGGATCGACAATGACGCGGCTGAGCGCAACCCGGCGACGGCGCATATGTTCATCATCAACCCGCTGCACGGGCACAAGCAGGACAATCTCTTTGCAACCCACCCCGCGACCGAAAACCGCATCGCCGCCCTGCGTGCCATGGCCGGGCAATCGCGGCCTGCTCCGCGTGCAGCTGCGCAGCCCCTGTCGGTCAGCCGTGTGCCGAAGATCCGGAAACGTAAAACGAAGGAGCCTTGGTCATAAACACCTCCCCTGCCGAATGCGTTGCCCCCTCTCGGATGAAGGCCGCGTGCCGGACGTCGCCCTAGGCACCGGGGACCAATCACGTTTGGCCGCCAAATGCGCGAAGACGTCAGGCCATGTGCCGGCCACTGACTTTTCCTCGAACTTGCGGACGGGAACGCCCGGGACGCAGGGGCATCCGCATCGTGAAAGCCGCGCCCGCGCCGCACGGCGCAACTTCGACACTTCGGGGCATTACGCCCGCCCCGATGTGTTTTCGCTTACCGCGGGCCGGAGCCCGAAACACCTGGTCACCTTTGGCTGAACATCGAACAGACCTGCCCCGAAATCCCTTTTCTTTCCAACTGCGCATCGGCGACCTTCACCTCTTCTGCGGTGACGGTCAGAAGCCGACCCACGACCGCCATCCGGTTCTCTCGGGCGCCCCTCGGAACCCGCCATTGGTGCGCACGGCGGCACGACCGGTGGAACATTGTCTGCGGAGTTCACTGCAATGGAGCTTGGCATAGACATGGCGCGCGACTGGCCGGTGATCGGGCCGCCATGGATCACGGCCAGTTGATCACCCCGCCCCGCGGCGAAGTGACGGTCGATGCAGTTGCGGCAGGGCTGGACCCGTCGACCTGCCGCGCCGCGCCCTGCCAGAACGCCGCCGGGTCCAACGAGCAGGCTGCAAGAACCTCTGAGTAACTCGACATTCCGCGAGGCCTCAGCAGGTGTAGTTCAGGCCAAGGCGACCGCCGTCGACATAGATCGTCTCGCCAGTGATGTAGCTTGCCTTCTTCGAGCAGAGAAACGCCACCACGTCACCGATCTCGCGGGCGGTGCCCGAGCGACCCAGGGGCGTGCGCGACATGGCCACGCGGAAGGCCTCGGGGTTGGCGTTCACCCCTGCCATCATCTCGGTGTCGATGGAGCCGGGGCCGACCGCGTTCACCCGGATATTGTGCTTGGCCAGCGCCAGCGCGGCGACCTTGGTCAGTTGCATCACACCGCCCTTGGAGGCGCAGTAGGCCGGGATCGCCGGGATTGCCAGCTGCGCATTGATCGAGGACATGTTGACAATGGCGCCCTCGATCTTGTTCTCGACCATCCCGCGCGCCGCCAGTTGGGTGGCCACGAAAACACCGCGCAGATTGACGTCGATCACCTTTTCAAAGGCACTGAGGTCATAGCTCAGGAAGTCGCCGGGCAACGCGATCCCGGCATTGTTGACCAGCGCGTGAAGCGGGCCGTGCTCGGCCGCGATCTGCGCGAACATCGCCTCGATCTGGGCGACATCGCCCATGTCGCAGACAAGGCCCGCAACGGCGCCCAGCCTTTCGGCCGCCTCGGCAACGCCATCGGTCTGGATGTCGGACAGGATCACGTCATAGCCGTCCTCGATCAACGCCTCGGCGCAGGCATGACCGATCCCCTGGGCCGCGCCCGTGACCAGTGCAAGTGGTTTTCCCGCCATCATCTTATTCCTCATATCCATAGTCATGTTTCGCCTGTTCCGCGGTGATCAGCCCGGCCCGCAGATCGGCCTGGACGCTTGCCCGGTCCCGTTCCGCCGGGGATCCGTAACCGCCACCGCCCGGCAGGCTGAGTTTCAGCCGTTGCCCGTTTTTCACCTGTTGGCGGCCCTTGCTGCGCAACGGTGTGCCATCCGCAAGCTCGACCCGCCCCGGCGCGCCGCTGCCGCCCCCGTCGCGACCGCGCGCCGGGTTCTCGACCCGGTCGAACATCGCGTTGAAGTAGAAATCGTACCCCGCGCGCGGCTCGATCTCGATGGTCTGGCCGAGACCGCCGCGCAGGGCGCCCGCGCCGCCGGACCCGGCCCGCAGGTCCTTGCGCCAGATCGTGATGGGGCCGACATGTTCCGTTGCCTCGACGCTCATCGTGGAGACGCCCGAGGGGAAAGCGGTTGCCGACAGCCCGTCAAACTGCGGTCGCGCGCCGGTGCCGCCGGAGTTGAACATCAGAACCTCCCGGTTCGGCAGCCCGCTGTCGGGATCGCAGGGACGCGCGGATATCTGGATGTTCCAGAGCGCGCTTGCGCCCTCCGCCGGGACCGTTCCGGGCAAGGCCTGGTGCAGCGCGCCCAGCACCACGTCGGGCACGAGGTGGCCAAGGACATGGCGCACCGACACCGGTGCCGGGCGTTTGGCCGCAAGGATACAGCCCTCGGGCGCGGTGATCTCGAACGGCTCCAGCGACCCGGTATTGTTGGGCACTTGCGGCGCGATCGCGCATTTCAGGCCATAGCAGGCATAGGCGCGGGTATAGACCTCGGGGACGTTGACGCCGAACCGGCTCATCCCCGATGTGCCGTCGAAATCCGCACGCAGGCGGTCGCCCTCCACGTCCAGTTGCACCACCATCTGAACCGGAACGTCATAGCCATCGACCTGCATGGAGTGGCAATAGCGGCCATCCGGCACCTTGGAGATCGCCTCGCGGGTTGCCTTGCGGCTGCTTTCGATAATGAAATCCGACAGGCCGCCCAGATCTTCGATTCCGAATTCACCCATCATCGACTGAAGGCGCCGGTCGCCGGCCTCGTTGCAGGCCGCGAGAGAGTACATGTCCCCGACCACCTGATCGGGTTCACGCACATTGGCGCGCACCAGTCGGATCAGGTCGCGCGCCACCTCGCCGCGTTCGGCGAATTTCATGATCGGGATCAGCAGCCCCTCTTCGTAGACCTCGTTGCCATCCGGGCCGAAACCGCGCCCGCCGATGTCGACCACATGCGCCGTACAGGCAAAGAAGCCGATATGCTGACCGTTCCGGAAACTGGGCGAGACGACGGTGATATCGTGCAGGTGCCCCGTCCCCAGCCAGGGATCGTTGGTGATGAAGACATCGCCCTCGAGTATGTTTTGCGTTCCGATCTCGCGCACGAAATGGGTGACGCTTTCGGCCATGGCGTTGACATGACCCGGCGTCCCGGTCACCGCCTGCGCCATCATCCGCCCCTGCCTGTCGAACAGCCCGGCAGACAGGTCGCCCGCCTCGCGGACCGAGGTGGAAAAGGCGGTGCGGATCAGGGTCGTGGCCTGTTCCTCGACCACAGCGATCAGCCGGTTCCACATGATTTGGAAGTCAATCGCTGTCGGGCTCATCACAGGTCTCCCTTGCGGATCAAACGCAGGCTGTTATCGCCTTGCCCCACGGCGCGATAGGCCGAGGTGACGATGGTGGTGGTTTCGTTCTCGACGATGACGGCAGGCCCGTCGACAGAGCATCCCGGCGTCATGGCGCTGCGCTCCACTTCGCGCGCCTCCACGGTCCGGCGCAGCGCCGCGTCATAGAACGTCCGGCTCCGCGCAGGGGTGACGGGCGTACCACTGCCGTGCCGCACCACCGGCGTCGTGTCCGGCAGGACCGAGGCCACGACCAGCGACCAGTTGGTCACCTCCACCCCCAGCCCGTCGATCACCCGGCCGAAAAGCCTGCGATAGGCACTCTCGAAGGCTGCCAGGATCTCGGTCCGGTCCGCGTCGGTGAAAGGCCGGTAAGGCAGCGGAACCGGGATTTCCCAACCCTGCCCCGAATAGCGCATGAAGGCGGTCAGCCGGGTCGTGGTCGCCTCGCCCTTGGCCCCTGCGCTCACGAATTCCGTGGCTTCCGCCTCCAGTTCAGCCAGGGCGGTATTGACGGCGGCGGCGTCGAAGGTGTCGAGCCGCTGGAACAGGCCGCGCGTCGCCTCGTAGCTGAACGGAGCCTTGAGAAAGCCGATGGCCGACCCGACACCGGCGCCCGGCGGGATGATCAACTCACGTATGCCCAGCTTTTCGCACAGACGGCAGGCATGCAGCGGTGCGCCGCCTCCGAAACCGATCATGGTGAAATGTTCGATGTCGCGGCCGTTTTCCACCGCATGAACGCGGGCGGCGTTGGCCATGTTCTCGTCGACCATCTCGGTCACACCAAAGGCCGCCTCCGACACGCCCGAGCCGAGATGCGCCGACAGCTTTTCCGCAACGGCCTTGTCCGAGGCTTCGGCATAAAGGGGGATGGCCCCGCCCGCGAAGTTGTCCGGATCGAGCCGCCCCAACAAGAGGTTGGCGTCGGTGACGGTGGGTTCCGTGCCGCCGCGCCCGTAGCAGGCCGGGCCGGGCTCCGAGGCGGCGGACCGGGGGCCGACCTGGATCCGGCCAAGGCTGTCGATCGACGCGATGGAGCCGCCCCCTGCCCCGATCTCGACCATCTCGACCACCGGGGTCGACACCGTCATGCCCGACCCCTTCTTGAAGCGATAGGTGCGGGCGACCTCGAAGGTGTTGGCGGTCTTGGGCTCGGCCCCTTCGATCAGGCAGATCTTGGCCGTGGTGCCCCCCATGTCAAAGGACAGGACATTATCCAAACCGTGTCCGCGCGCAAAATCGGCGGCAAAGATCGCGCCGCCCGCGGGGCCGGATTCCAGCAGGCGCACCGGTTGCTCCACCGCCGATTCGACCGAGATCAGCCCGCCGCCCGAGTGCAGCATGAAGACCGGCGCCGTAACACCCGCCTCTTGCAGCCCCGCCACCAGGCGGCCCAGGTAATCGGCCACCTGCGGCTGAACATAGGCGTTGGCGATCACCGTGTTGAAACGCGGCAGCTCGCGCATCTGGGGCGAAATGACCGAGGAAATCGAGATCGACAGATCCGGCGCGGCGGCGCGCAGCGCCTCTGCCACCTTCACTTCGTGCGCGTCGTTGGCATAGGAATGCATCAGACCGACGGCGACGGCCTCATACCCCCCATCCAGCACCGTCTGCACCAGACGCTGCACCTCTGCCGAGTCCAACGGCAACAGCACCTCTCCGTTCGGGCCCATCCGCTCGTTCAGGGTGAACCGGTGTTCCCGCGCGACCAGCGGCATCGGCAGGGTCAGGTTCAGGTCATATTGCTCAAACCGGTTTTCGGACCGCATTTCGATGACATCGCGAAAGCCTTCGGTGGTTATGAAGGCCAGCTTGGCGCCGCGCCGTTCAATCAGCGCATTCGTCACCAAAGTCGTGCCATGGATCACCTGACCGATGTCAGCCAGGGCGATCCCCGCCTTTTCCGCCGCAATGCCGATCCCGTCCAGAATGGCCTGCTCGGGCTGGGCGTAGTTGGTCAGGATCTTGCAGGTGGACAGCCCGCCCTCATGGGCAAGCGCGACATCGGTAAAGGTTCCACCGATATCGACGCCGACACGATTCACTGAAATGGCCATGGGTCAGATCGCCTTGATGATTTGGTTGGTGGTGAACGCGGATTGATAGATCCGCGATACGAACGGGGCGCTCGAAACCGGCGCAAGCCGAGTCATCGGCAGGGGCAGATCAGCACGATCCATTCCGGTCAGCAACCCGGCTATGGTTTCGCCGAATATCGTTCCGGTCGTGATGCCGCGCCCGTTGTATCCGATGGAGGTGAAGAGGTTGGTGTCCAGTTCGTGAATGCGCGGCAGGTGATCGGGCGTCATCGCGATTTTCCCGTGCCAGGCCTCGTCGAATTCGACCGGTCCAAGCCTCGGGAAGATCCGCGCGATCTGCTTTTTCGCCCAGCGGTGTGACAGGCCCCGATCCTTGGTGCCGACCACCTTGCCCATCGATCCCACGAGCAACCGGTCATGGGCATCGCGGCGGATGTTGAACATGATCTGCCCGGTGTCCCACAGCCCCTGCCGGCCCGGCAGGATGTGGTCCGCCTCCGGCCCCAGCGGCTTGGTCGCCAGTTGGAAGTAATGAATCATCGTGAAGGTGCGTTTAAGATCTGGCCAGAGCGTGTCCGTATAGGCATTCGTGCCCAGCACTACGGCCCGCGCCTTGACCACACCCTGGTCGGTGCTGACCGTCCACAGGTCGTCCTTGCGCTCCAGGCCGGTGGCACGCACTCCGGTGCTGATCCTTGCGCCGGCGCCCAGCGCGGCGCGGGCAAGACCACGGCAATAGCCCATCGGGTTGATCGTGCCGCAGCGGCGATCCACAAGCCCGCCGTGGAAATGGGTGGTGCCGATCAGCCCGGACACCTCTTCGCGGCTCAACAGGTCGACCGGTTCACCCAGCCGCTGCCATTCCTTGTGCCGCTTCCGAAGGTCGACCACGCCGCTTGGTCCATGCGCCGCGTGGATGGTCCCGGTACGGGTTACCTCGCACCGGATCTGATGCTTTTCGATGAGCGAGAAAACTTTTTCGGGGCCCTGCCCGAACCGCTTGATGAACCTCGGCCCGTAGGTCTGGCCCAACTGCTCACGCACCTTCTGCGGCGGCAACCAGAGTGCTGCGTTCACAAGCCCGACGTTCCGCCCCGAGCCGCCATAGCCGATCTGCTCTGCTTCGATGACATGGACCGACAGCCCCTTTTCGGCACAGTGCAGGGCCGTGGACAGCCCGGTGAACCCGCCACCGATCACGGCGACATCAACCACGGCATCGCCCGTTTCCAGCGGCGCAAGAAAGTCCGGTTCCTGGGCAGAGGCATCCCAAAGCGAAATGGCATCGGATGTGGTCATGTGTCGATTCTCCAATTCGAAATGCTGTGCCAGCGTTGTCCGAAAGCTCGCACGGCGCCCAAATTCGTGTCAATATTTGGAATATACGTTCCATATATCACAACGAAATGCTTCTTGATGTCGCTCAAAATTTCCTCGACCCAGATGGAAAAGGACGCCCGCGCGCGCTTAAAAAAATCGAGACACCGGAGCTGGTCGCCACGCCGGACGATCCGAACGTGGTCATTGTCGATATCCGGGACGTGCACGAAGGACAGCGCAGCGGATTTATTCCCGGCAGCCGTCACGCACCGCGAGGGATGATCGAAGTCCGGGTCGATCCAGACGGCCCCTATTTCAAGGACGCCTTCGCGCAAAAGGACAAGACCTTCGTCTTCCACTGCGCATCGGGCTGGCGGTTGGCGATCACCACCGCCACCTTGCAGGACATGGGGTTCGAGGCCGCACATCGCACGGAAGGTTTCTCCACCTGGGAAAAGCACGGCGGCTCGGTCGAATGTCCAGAAAGTAAGGGCTGACCCGTCCTCAGCCGCGCCCCACCTTTGCCGAGACGGAGCGGGCCGCATGTGACACCAACGCGCCGAAACGGTCGATCCCGTCCTCCGGCAGGTTGATATCCGGCAGAGAGATCCCCAGTGCCCCCACCGGCTCACCACCCGGCAGGGTTATGGGTGCGCCAAAGCTCAGGATGCGCTCGCGGAACTCACCCGTGTCGAAGGCATAGCCGCGTTTGAGCGTCGCCTTCACATCGGCATCCAGCGCGGAAAGATCGGTAATGGTCCTGTCCGTGTGGGCCACCAGTTCCGTGCTCACCCGGTCGCGCAGCTTGTCGTAATCGGCAGCAAGGATCGCCTTGCCCGTGCCCACGCAATGCAGCGGCGCCGTTCCCCCGACCGTGTTCCACGACCGGATCGGCTTCTGGCTGTCGATCTTGTCGATATAGACCACCGACAGGTTTTCCCGCGCCGCCAGATAGACCGTCTCGCCGGTTTCCTTCGACAGGTACAGGAGTTCCGGCGCCGCCAGTTCCCGTAGGTTCAGGTTCTCGACCGAGGCCCGCCCGACACGCCACGTCTTCAGCGTCGCGGCATAGGTCTTGTCGGGAAGGTGTTGCACGTACCCCAGTGTCGCCAGGGTCTGCAACAGCCGGAACGTGTTCGACTTGGTCAGCCCGAGTTCCTTGGACAGGTCCGTCACCCCCTTGCCCTGCTGTGATCCGGCCAGGTTCTCAAGGATGGCCAACCCCTTGGACAGCGTGGAATCGACCTTGGGTTCTTTCGCTGCGGCTGAGCTCATAGAGTTCTCCGTTCCTTTTGGGATTTGGTAACAGCTAGAGCGCGGTTTCGAAAGGCGGCGGACAATGCGCCGTAACCGCGGGCAGCTCGTCATCAAAGCGACGGACATCCACCAAGGCGGAATGCGCCGCCGGGCTTTGCGTCAGCGAAGAGGTCCGCAGATCATGGGTCAGGACGTTCGGGTTGCCATGGCGGTCGCGGGCCTGCGGCGCGGTAAAGTCGGGATCGTACCAGGCCCCGGTCCAGAGAAAGACGCAGCCCTGCTGGATGTCCGGCGTCACCCGTGCCCCTGCCAGGCAGCGGCCGCGTGCGTTGAAAAGCTCGACCACGTCGCCATCCGAAATCCCCCGGCGTTCCGCGTCGGCGGGGTGGATCAGCACCGGTTCACGCCCCTTGATCTTGTGGCTGAGGCTGTAGGCCCCGTTATCGAGCTGGCTGTGCAACCGGGTCTTCGGCTGTCCGGAAAGCAAGGCAAGCGAATATCGCGCGCCCTGCCCATCAGCCTGATCGCGCGGCACGAACCATGCGGCGTGCCCCTTGCAGTCGGGCAAGTCGAACCCGGCAATGGTTTGCGAATAAAGCTCGATCTTGCCGCTGGGGGTCGGCAGCCTGTGCGCCTCGGGATCGGCACGGTAGTCCGCGAGGAACACCTGGTCGGGGCTCGGGTCCGGCAGAGAAATGACATCCCCGGCCAGAAAGCGCTCCCAATCGGGCAGGTCGCACCCGGCGTCGCGCCCACGGGCGCGGGTGACCTCCCAGATCTCGTGCAGCCAGTCATCGGCGCTTTTGCCTTCGGTGAAGGCCTCGGCCGTCCCCAGCCGGGCGGCGAGATCGGCGTAGATGTCGTATTCGATCCGCGCCTCTCCCACCGGCGGCACAAGCTGTGGCATGGGCACAAGCCCGTCATCCGACTTGCCGGCCCCGAAATCCGTCCGCTCCTGCGCGGCGGCGACCGGCAGAACGATATCCGCGTGACGGGCGGTGGCGGTCCAGTTCACCTCGTTCACGATCACCGTCTCCGGGCGCTGAAACGCCGCGTGCAGGCGGTTCAGATCCTGATGGTGGTGGAACGGGTTCCCCCCCGCCCACCATACGAGGCGCGCATCGGGAAAGGTCATGTCGCGACCCTGGTAGCGGTATGACCCACCCGGGTTCAGAAGCATCTCGCTGATCATGGCGACGGGGATAAACGCCTGCACCGGGTTCCGCCCCTGCGGCAGCGTCCCCCAGCGAAACAGCCGTTCCATATTGCCGATATTGGCGTTCATGCCATAGCCAACCGTGTAGCCGCCACCCGGCAGGCCGATTTGCCCCAGCATTGCGGCAAGCGTGATCGCCATCCACATGGGCTGCTCGCCGTAGTCGTTGCGTTGCACCCCCGCGGCCACGCTGATCATTGTCCGACCGGACGCCATGCGCCGCGCCAGCGCGCGAATGGCTTCGGCCCCGACACCCGTTTGCGCCGCGGCCCAGTCCGCATCCTTGGACTGCCCGTCTTCCACGCCGCGCAGATAGGCCTCAACCTGCTCGAATCCGATGGCATGGGTTTTCAGGAATTCCGGGTCGTGCAGGTCTTCGACAAGAAGCGTATGCGCCAGCCCCATCATCAGCGCGGTGTCGCTACCCGGCCTGACCGGCATCCACTCCGCGTTCAGCAGGTCCTCTGCATCCGACCGGAGCGGGCTGATGTTGACGAAGGACACCCCCGCCCTTGCGCAGGCGGCAAGGTTGTCACCCATCCGGTGCCGGGTCACACCGCCGTCGCTGACCTGCGTATTGCGCAGGGCCATGCCGCCGAACATCACCACAAGATCGCTATGCTCGGCGATCACGCGCCAGCGCGTGGCCTGCACGACATGCGATCTGTACGGTCCGACGATATGCGGCATCAAGCCCAGCGCCGCGTTATAGCTGTAGTTTCCCTCGGACCGAACGAAGCCGCCGATCGTGTTCAAAAAGCGTTTCAACTGGCTCTGCGCGTGATGGAACCGCCCGGCGCTGGACCACCCGTAAGAACCGGCAAAAATGCCGGCATTTCCATGGGCCGTTCGAACCCGCTTCAACTCTTCCGCGACCAGATCGAGCGCCCGGTCCCAGTCCACCTCGACAAAGACATCCTGCCCGCGCGGAACTGCCCCCGGTGTTCGCGCAAGCCAGCTCTTGCGAATGGCGGGACGCTTGACCCGCGTGCGACCGTGCAGGCTGCCCGGGATGTTGCTATTGATGGGAGAGGCAGAGGGATCGCCCGGATGTCCCTCGACCGCGACGACCCGGCCACCCCGGACGGTGGCCAATCCGACGCCCCAGTGGCTCGCCGTCAGTTTCTTTTGATGCTCGCTCATCGCCCGCCCACTGCGCCGCCATTCAAAACACATTTTCCGTATATTGATACGGAGTTTCTCGACTGTCATCTTGAATTCAGTCAATCAGACGAGTCGGGAAATGATACACCCTTGCGTCCTGTCGGGGAAAAATGCGGAAACACGTGCCGCGCACGGTCTTGTCTATCGGTTTGCCCAAGGCAACCGCGGCGCGGCCTTTGGCCTTTCTGCCCTTGTGCGTGAAAGCGCTGATCAATGCGCCACGGGCGGCGCTTTGCCCGCCGGGCTATCTGCATCGCCCGCGACGATTGACTTGTCGGAAACAATGCCTAACTTCGTGGGCATGTTGGAACATGCAGATCATTTCCGGTTTCTTCTGCTGAACCGCCCCTTGCCTCGGGCGGTTTAGGCGCACGCGCCTGGCATACCTCCCGAGGTCTCCTCACAATCCTGAACCGAACGCGTGACGCCTTGCCGTCCGAGGGGAAATCATGTCCAGCATCCGCCCAATCCGTCCATCCCGTCCCGAGACCCCGCCTGGCACCAAGACCCGGTCGTGCACCGGGTCGATTTTGCCAGAGGCCGATTATAGACACCTGCGACACCACCTGAACCAGTGCGAAAACACCGGGAAGCCGGCGTCGCAGTTCCTGTCGCAGGTGATCCTGCGCAAGCTGGCGACGCGCGAACCGGCCCCCGATGCCGATACCCGCGATCTGGTGACCGGGGGCTGCCATGTCGTTTACTCGGTTGACCGGAAACCCGCCGTCACCGGGCTTCTCGTCCATCGTGCCAGGTCGGGAGGCGTCAGCGGCGTGATCCCGGTATCCTCGCTGCTCGGGGCGACCCTGATCGGCATGCGGGTCGGACAACGCGCACCGCTGCTGCGCAAAGACGGAACCATCGCCACCGTTTCCGTCCTGGGTGTGATTCAACCGGACTGAGCCCCCCCGGACCGACCCCGCGGCCCATGACCGGGGGCAGAGCCCCATTCCGTTCTCCCCGGATGACTTTCCCAGCACATATAAGGAGGCTTTTCGAATGACGATCCACATGACCGACCCGACTAGAAAGCGCCGCATGCGGCACCCGAAGGTTGTGATCAATGCCGATGACCTGGCCCATATCGAGGCCCTGGCCGAAGGCGCGATGCAGCGCAACCCCGCCCTGGCCGACCGCCTGTTGGGCGAACTCGGGCGCGCGCGCATCGTCTCGGCCGGCAAGATGCCGAAGACCGCCATCGGGATCGGCAGCACCGCAACCTACGTTGATGACACCACCGGACAGGAACGGCGCGTGACGCTGGTGTACCCCGAACATGCGGACATCGCGCAGAACCGGATCTCGGTGATGACGCCGATCGGCGTGGCGCTTCTGGGCCTGTCCGAAGGCGCCTCGTTCTACTGGGACACGCGCGACAACCAGCGCCGGATGCTGACGGTGACCCGGGTAGAACAACCCCCTGCCGACGGACCCGAGAGGGCGTGACGTTGATGCGCCCCGCACGGACCAAACCGACGGCCCATACCGACCCCGGAGGAGGCGGCCATCGCACACGGCTTTCGTAAACAACTCGGACGCGCCGCGCCAAGTGAGGATTTGGGAAACACGCGTGGGAGGCTGGGTTCAATTTGGAAATGGGCTGCGCACCATATCGAGCGCAGCCCATTGAACACTGGGGCCCAAGGCCGGGCCCGAACCAGCGCGTCCGTTGGGACGGGGACTTGAAGCATGAGCCAATCCGTTCAGCTTCTTCCAATAGGCCGCGCAACGGCCAGCACAGGTGGCGGATCGACCGAACCCCACCGTGGATCACGTTTCTGTCTCGGCCCGAAAGGTTCGTATCGCGAAAAACCTGCGAAAGAGCGCCCTGCCCTGCTTCAATCCCAATGACAGATATGATGACAGTCGCACCCCGGAGCAGATCTGTCGTGGTTGATGGACACAGGCCCAAGGACCGAACAGCCCGATGTCGTCATTCGACCGCGAGTTTGTTGCTCCAAACCGGCCATTGACACTCTGGACAATCCGATCCGAGAGAGGCCCCGGCCCGACACCTTCTGCCCCTTCTCTGCAAGGTCTCTAATGACCTGCCCGCTCGCCCGGTGTCGCTCACTCGCGGCTGAGGGCCACCACCGGGTCGAGCTTGGCCGCCGCGCGCGCTGGCAGGAAGCCGAAGGTGATCCCGATCAGGGTCGAGGACAGGAAGGCCGCCACGATTGCGGTGGCCGAAAAACTCAGCTGCATATCGGCCGAGAAATAGCCCACCATCTGACCGCCGATCAGCGCCAGCGCGATCCCCAGCACGCCGCCGGTCAGGCAGACCAGCACCGCCTCGATCAGAAATTGCGCGACGATATCCGAGCGCCGCGCCCCGATCGCGATGCGCACGCCGATCTCCTTTGTCCGCTCGGTCACCGAGACCAGCATGATGTTCATCACCCCGATCCCGCCGACGATCAGCGAGATCACCGCGATCATCGCCACCAGAAGGGTCAGCGTCTGGGTGGTCGAGGTTATCGTGTCGCGGATCGTGTCGGCATTGATCAGGAAGAAATCCTTGGTGCCGTGGCGGGTACTCAGCAGTTTGGCGATCTCCTGCTCGGCCTGCGCGGTTTCGTAATCATCGCTTACCCGCACCTCCACGCTGTCGAGGTGGTTCTGCCCCGAGATCCGCGCCATCACCGTGGTATAGGGCACCCAGACATTGAGCGATTCCGGCCCGAAGCTTGCCCCGCTTGAGCGCACCACGCCGATCACCCGCACCGGCACCCCGCCCAGCATCAGCACCTTGCCGACCGGGTCGACATCGGCGTCGAAGAAGGTGTCGCGCGTCTCCTCGTCGATCACCCCGACCTGGGAACGGGCGATGACATCCTCGGGGCCAAAGGTGGCACCGGTCACGGTGACGTAGTTGTGGACCTGGAAGTAATCGCCGCTCACCCCGTTGATCGAAGCCTCCGAGGAGGTGCTGCGATAAACCACCGTCCGGGGGGAATCGACCGAGGGCGAGACGCTGTCGGCATAGGGCTGCAGCGCCAGCGCATCGGCATCCGAAGGCTTCAGCGTCTGCACCTTGTTGACGTCGCGCGCGCCGAACCCGGTGCCGGAGCGCACGGTGATCGTGCTGGTCCCGAGCGAGGAGATGTTGTCGAGCACCTTTTCTTGCGTCCCGGTTCCCAGCGCCACCACCAGCACCACCGAGGCGATGCCGATAATGATCCCGAGCATCGTCAGCACCGAGCGCACACGATGCGCCAGCAGCGCCTTGAGCGACATGTCAAAGGCCTCGCGCAGGCGCAGAAACGTCGCCCCCGCGCCCGATTTCATGGTCGGTCGCTGCAGCCGTTTGCCCTCCGCGGCGTGCTCGGGGCCGGTCTTGGCATCCGTCTTGGTATCCGAGACGATCCGCCCGTCGCTGATCTCGATCGTGCGATGAGCGTGCTTGGCGACCTCCGGGTCATGGGTGACCATGACGATGGTGTGCCCCTTGCGGTTCAGGTCCAGCAGCAGATCGATCAGTTCTTTCGAGCTTGTCGTGTCAAGCGCCCCGGTCGGCTCATCCGCCAGGATCACCTCGCCCCCGTTCATCAGCGCGCGCGCCACCGAGACCCGCTGCTGTTGGCCGCCCGACAACGCCCCGGGCCGGTGATCCAGCCGCTCTGCCAGGCCGAGTTGGCTCAGAAGATCAGAGGCCCGCGCGTGCCGGTCTGCGCGGCTTTCGCCGGCATAGATCGCGGGCACCTCGACATTGCCCACCGCGTCGAGATCGGGCAGCAGCTGATAGCGCTGGAAGATGAAGCCGAAATGCTCTCGCCGCAACTGGGCGAGTTGGTCCGGGTCGAGTTGGCTGACATCCTGCCCGGCAAAACGGTAGCTGCCCGAGCTTGGCCGATCGAGGCAGCCGAGGATGTTCATCAGGGTCGATTTGCCCGAGCCGGATGCGCCGATGATCGCCACCAGTTCGCCCGGCCAGATGTCGATGTCGATATCGCGCAGGATGGTGATCGTCTCGTCGCCGGCCTGGAAGCTGCGCGAGATGCCGCGCGCGGAAATCAGAGGGTCACTCATCTTACAGCCCCATCCCCCGCGGCATGCGCGGAGAGGTGTCCCGCGTTGTCTGGGCCGCGGTGACGGCGGTACCGGTGACCACAATGTCGCCTTCGCTCAGGCCGGATTTGATCTCGGCATTGACCTTGTTGTTCAGCCCCACCTCGACCTTCTGCACCTCGGTGGTGCCGCTGTCCGGATCGTAGAGTTTGACCGTATAGCCCTGCCGCCCCTTGGCAAGCGCCGAGGATGGCACCGTCAACACATCCTCGGCCCGGTCGAGAATGATCGAGACCTCGGCGGTCATGCCGATGCGCAGCAGGTGGTCGGGATTGTCCACTTCCAGCAAGCCGTTGTAATAAATTGCCTCATCGCTCGAGATCGTATCGCTGTCCTCGATTTCCGAGGGGGCGGGCTCCACATCGCGCACGGTGGCAGTGAACTGGTGATCGGGTTCGCCCAGGATGGTGAAGAGCACCTGCTGCGCGGGTTTCACATGCACCACGTCGGCCTCGGAAATCTCCGCCTTCACCACCATCCTGTCCAGCTCGGCGATCTTGACGATTGTCGGCGCGCTCTGCGTGGCGTTCACGGTCTGGCCCTCGTCATTTACGATCGCCACCACCGTGCCCGAGATCGGTGCGGTGATCCTGGTCCGGTCCAGCGCAATCTGCGCGGTCGAAACCATGACCTCGACACTCGCCTTCTGCGCTTCCAGCGCGTCGAGCTCGGCCTTGTAGACGTCCACATCGGCCTGCGCCGCCTCGAGATCCACCTTCGAGACGTAATCCGAAGTCACCAGCTTCGATTGCCGTTCCAGGGCGTTTTCAGCCTTGACCAGGTTGGCCTTCTTGCCGGCGATCTGGGCCTTGATATTGGCCAGGTTCGCCTTTGCCATCAGCACATTGTTCTGCTGGTCCTGGTTGTCGATCTGCGCGATCAGGTCGCCCTTCTCGACTTCGTCGCCAAGCGCCACCGCCAGCGTTTCGATCTGGCCAGAGACCCGGGCGCCAACGCTGACCAACTGCCTGGCCTCCATCGTGCCCGAGGCCAGCACCGACTCCTCGACCGTGCCACGCGTGACGACCGCGGTGGTCGGGGGGGCCGCGTTCTCGCTGCCGGAAAAATAAAACCAGCCGCCTACCATCGCCGCCACCAGGACGAGCGGGATCAGGATGCGTATTGTCTTCATGGGCTGAGGGCCTTTCGGGCAGAAATTATCGAACAATGTCGGTGATACGACGGAGGCCGGCACTTCCGTCGCTGTGACGGGAAAATAACTGCTCCCCCAAATTGATGAGGGGAGCAAGGCCGCACAGGCCCAACCCACCCGCTGTTACGTGTTTCCGCGGCATGTCACCGCGCGCAATCAGTTGGCGCAACCTGCACATTTCGGAGCATGGTGGCCTGCGCAGTGAACGACTGTTCATCCCCCTGTCCACTCGAGGGAATGAACGGCCCGGAACCAGTGCTCAGTTGTCGACCCAAAGCTGATTTCGGGTCCATTGAAGCGGTCCTTCGTGCCTCGTGCAGCAATCTCACCTGTCGCGCGCCAACCTTGCGGACAACGCCGACCTTCACCGCATGACGAGGCACTCTGGCCTTTCTCAATCAATCAAAGCCTTTACCAAAAGCGTCGCAGCCGCCGCGAGGTAAATACCGTCTCCATTTGCGACGTAGACCTCGTTGCGACCGGGGCGCGGCAGACCGCGTGTTCGCCAGTCATTGACGACGATCACATCCTGCTTGCGGAAACGGTGACCAACTGCATGCCGATGGCTCTGCTGTTTCACAACCTTCACCTTGGCGCCTTGCTTTACAGCCCTTCTTTCCGCCGCGGCCGTCATCGGCACGACAGCCACCGCAGCCGTCGCCAAGACAAGAATCTTTGCGTATCGTTTCATCAGGTTCTGCATTGGGTCCATCCTTGTTGTTGTCTCCTTAATCAACGTTTGTTCGACAAATATCCGTCGCTGAAGCTGAGTTTTTTTGTTCAGCCGCGTCAGGACGGTCAATCTTGGAGGCGGGCCCCATTGTGCCGCGCAAATCCAGTCTCTGATCCTGACAGCAGGTGTGTTTTACGGCGCCCGCTCTCGCGGCCTAATGAAGAGGACCGAGTCCCTGCCGCAGATGATTTGACCCAGCCCCTCAGCGGACATGGCCTTTAGATCAGAGATTCCGATAGTGGCTTTCAAAGTGTTGCTCCCCGATAACTATAGCGGGGCTGGTTGCAACAAACCCTCGAAGCACGATGCAAGCCAATCTGGAACAACTCTCGAACCGATCATTGCTGCGGAAACCGGTTCTCGCCGAGCAAACCGGCAAGCCCGGCCACCAGGTCTGAACCGACCAGGAAAGCAAACTCATTGCCGTGACACTGATGGGAAATAGTCGTGTTTTTTCCCTATGCGGGTTGCTTTAAGCGTAAACTATGTTGGGGCAAGAGTTCGCGTAAGCACTTGCTCACAAGGGAAACACGATGAAGACAGCTGTCACCGTTGTCACACCGGGATTGGCATCACCGTTTTATGCACAGCACACGATGGTCTCCTCGAAGCATAAGAACTACGAAGCGTTCTCTCCTGCCCCAACGCAGGACCGTGCTGCCGGCGTCGGGCGCGGCCCGGCGCCTCAGGCAACGACCAGCGACACCTGATTTAGGTCAGATTGAAACGGGGGGCACCAGTGCGCCGGACGTCCAGATTTCTGATACCGGGCGCCTTAACCGAGCAGCCAGCAAGGTCGCGATCAGGGGCCGGTCCCCTTTCCACTTTCAAGACGAACGCAACCCACTCAATTCAATAGATAAATTCACCGACGTGGCATGACCGGCATATCGCCTGTGTTTGACATTCAAGAAATCCAGAGCTGCATCTCATGAAAATTGACCTGCACCGACCTGACCGCCTCACGCTGAAGGGATCGACAAAGATCCTGTCGAGCGCGTTGGTCGTCATGACGTTAACCGCTATCTCATTCAGCCTGTTCGCCGGGTTTTCAGGGTATCCCGCGGGCTGGATCGCGGCCCCTGTCGCGGCCGTGTTGGGTGGGGGTATCCTGTGGCTGGTGTTTCACCGGACCGAGGCCGTTTTCGACCGCGAAACCGGGACGCTGACCTTCCGCAAGACCATGCTGCACGGGGTCCGCGAAGAGGTGATTTCGCTGGACGAGGTCAGGCAGGCGGATGTCGATCTTCAGCGCAGCAAGACCAACAACAATCGCCTGCATCCCAGGTACACCTACCGGCTGTGTATCGTGACGGGAACCGCGCAGAATGCGCACCGGATGCCCCTGTCCCATGGCTATACCACCAGCAATCGCCATCTTTATTCGGCGCAAAAGATCAACGACTGGCTGGGTTTGCCGGAGGCTCCGATCGCCAAGGGGCCAAGCATGGCCGACGTTCAGCAGGTGATCCGGTCGCTGGGCCTGACCAAAGCATCCTGAACCATTTTTTCTGGAACTCGCAAGAAGGCTTGAACGGTGTCTCATTTCACTGAAACGACGCAGATCGGTTTTTTCGCGCGGCTCAAGACCGCATTGAAGGGCATTGGTCTGGGCATCAGCTTCATCGGGATTGCAGTCTATTTCCTGTTCTGGAACGAGGGCAATTCGGTGCGCACCGCCCGCGCTTTGGCCGAGGGCGCAGGGCAAGTGGTGTCAGTCGACAGCACATCCATAGACCCAGCCAACGAAGAGAAACTCGTACACGTCAACGGACCGCTCGCGCTGGATGCGCCGCTCCAGGACGCTGCCCTGGGCGTGACGGCAGATGGGCAGACCGTCCGGCTGGAACGGGTGGTGGAGCAATTTGCCTGGATCGAAGAAAAGCGGAGCACGACCGATACGAAGGTTGGCGGATCACAGGAAAAGACCACGGAATACACCTATCGGATGGACTGGACGGACGCGCCTGTCAGCGGCGTGGATTTCCGGGTCTCGGAAGGCCACATGAACCCACCGATGCAGATCCGGAACAAGGTGATCCGGCAGGCTGGCGGACGCATCGGAGCGTTTTCCGTCAATGATGAAATTTCCGACCTCGGCGGGTCTGCGCCTTTGTTGCTGTCCGACGACGAGGCCCGCGCCATTGCACAGTCCCTGTCCAGCGCACGTCCTGCCAAACTGGTTGCCGGGAAGGTCATCTTCAGCGACGACGTGGCCACGCCTCAGCTTGGCGACTTGCGGATCAGCTATGCCGCCTCTGACATCGCGCAAGCCAGCGTGGTCGGCGTGCAGCGCGACGGTAACCTGGTGCCCTTCACCGCACAGAACGGCCGCCGGATCTATCTTGTCGAAGACGGTTTGAAATCCGCGGAGGAGATGTTCCAGACCGCGGAGGCGACCAACCGCTTCAAGACCTGGATGCTGCGGATCGGCCTGATGGTCATGTTGTTCCTCGGCTTCAAGGCGCTGTTTTCCGTGATCGACGTGGTGGCGAGCATCCTGCCCTTCCTCGGCTGGATTACCTCTTCCGTCACGTCCCTGATCAGCCTTGCGCTGGCGTTTGTTGTGGGCGGGGGAACGATGGCCATCGCCTGGTTCTACTTCCGTCCCCTGTTGTCGCTTTCGATCATCGCGGTCGCCCTGATCGGCGCAGCCATTGCCGCCTATCTGGCGCGCAAGTCGGCAAAAGCGGTGCCCGAAACCGCCTGACTTCACGATTTCTACTCTTCAAAGGATCTGACCATGAAAAACCTCATTTTCTCGACGGCCCTGGTTGTTACCGCCGGTGCGGCCCAGGCCGGGGATTATTGCCAGCTCGACGGTACCGAGATGTTCTCCTGCACGCTCAAGAACGGCACCCGGGGCGTTACGGTCTGCAATGCGGTTTGGGAAAATGGCGACAAAGCCTCTTACGGTTTTTACAAGTTGAACGGAGTCGTCGAAAAGGAGATCGTTCAGGATATCGCGACGCTCACCGCCACGCCTTGGAATGGCATGGGCAATTATATCAGCGAGTCCGTCACCTTCAGCGCGGGCGACGGCTATGCCTATGAGGTCTGGTGGGCCAGCGAGCGCTCCGCCGGTGCCCAGCTGGACGGCGGCATCAACGTGCTGCAAGACAGCTCGGTCATTGCCAATCTCACCTGTGACGACGGCACGGTGACCAGCGACCTGAGCACCCTGGTCGAAATGATCGACGCGGCGCAGTAGGGGCCAATCACATGAACCGTCTGAACCTTGGGGCGGCCATCGCAGCAGCGGTGGCCGGGTGGGGCGGCCTGGCCGCGGCAGAGGCCGTCTGCGAGGGTGAGGTGCTGTTTCAATGTGCCACTGACACCCCCGATTTCCGGGAGCAGATCACGGTATGCACAAGCGGCGAAAGCTACAGTCTGACCCGTCACACCTTGGCGACGGGAGAGCCATACTACGACACCCCGCTGATCGCTGACGCCAACACCACGTGGTTCGTCTGGGAGGAAGGCGATCATGCGCGGATGGAGCTAGGGTTCTGGAGTACGGATCTGGGCGAACCGGTGACGCTGCATGTGCATCTTCCCTGGGATGACGTGAGCGAAACGGTGATTGAGGACCAGCCCGCCGATATGTGGCTGCAGTCGCCCCATTGGCGCCAGCAGGTGGATCAGACCTTTTGCCGGTCCGATACGGTCTATGCCGCCCCCGACGCCCTGTGGCCTGCGCAGCAGGAGCGCGGCCCGATAGCTGCGTTCTTTTCGCAGGACGTGGTGACGCCACAGGCTGCCACCGTTGGCGTTGCGCGGGTGACCGGCCACCCCGAGGGGGCCGAAGGCCTGCCGGTTTTTGCCTCCGCACGTCCCGGTGCCGCGACCCCGGTCTGGTGGATGCTGCAACCGGGCGAGGATGTGGACGTGATCGCACGCGAGGGCGATTTTCTTGCCGTCGCCCTTCCGACGAACGGCATTTCGGATTGCACGATCCGCCCCGAACACCTCGGTCGCCCTTATTCCGGCCCCTGCGCGACGGGTTGGGTGGATGTGACCTACCTGGAGCGCATTCAATAGCGCACAGCCCAGGTCCTGCCCCGAGGGACCTGCGGCGGGTTCGGATAACCAAATTGAACAGAAAAGGAAATTTACATGAAGATCGCATGTCTTTCCGCCGCATTCATCTGTGCGGCATCCACTGTCAGCGCCCTGTGCGAGGACGCCTGGTATCTGCGGAATCTCGCGTTTGATCGTGCCGGCTATTGCTTCGGCTCCACCCTGGGTGGAGCGCTGTTTGATGCGACTTGTTCCACCAAAAGCCCCACTTTGAACGAGTGGGACCAGAGCATGGTCGACGCCCACAAGAGGATCGAAGCCAGCAATGGTTGCAAGATCAACACGAAGGGCCGTGTGCTGGCCTCGACGCTGATCGGAAAGATGGACGACATCGACCTGTTGCCGACCTTGTCCCAATTCGAATCCGCCTGTCATGGCTACAAGGGTTCGCCGGTGACGATGACCAGCGGCATCGGCATGCAGATGAGCTATCCGACCGGAACCATCACCTCCGGTGATACTGTCTATTTCCGGTTTGAAAGCTGGGGCGGATTCGAGTTCGTCGAAACAGACAGTGCCGCAGGCTGGATCCCCGAAGGGGCCGTCGCTGTCGACAGCTGTGCAGCATTCGCAGGGTAAGCGGCATCATGCGTATTCTTGTTGTTCTTGCGATCGTTGCCCTGCCGGGGGCAGCCCACGCCCAGTGCAGCGCCACCGAAGCCGAAGCCGTGTCTTGCACGCTGTCCAACGGTGGGGAAATGACGCTCTTCTGGACAGAAGATCAGGCCCGGCTGGCCTATGGCACGCAGGCGGGGCCCCCCGCTGAGGTCACGGTGCCTCTGGGCGATGTGACGGGCCTGACCGCAAGCGATTGGGCGTCATCAACCCTGCGCGCGGGTGGTGCAAGCTACGAGGTCTATCTGGCCGGGGGCGTGGGCGGCATGAATGTCATCGCGGATGCGGGCGGAAGCACCGCCTATACCTGCGATCCGGGCACCACCACGGGCGCGCTGGCAGCTCTCAATGCGGCTGCGATCCATGCGATTTCTTCCAGGGAGAATTGAACGTGAGACTTTTGACGACAGCTTTTGGGCTTGGGCTGATGTGCTCTACTGGCGTGGCACAGGCCTTTTGCGACGATATTCTGGCAACGAAGGTTCTGTGCCTCACGGAAGACGCCGACGAGATCAAGGTCTGTTCCACCAGCCACCCCGAAACCGGGGCGCCGGTTCTGGAGCTGCATGTGACACCTGCGATTTCCGACGGTCCCATCACGCGGCTGACGGCCGATATTCCTTATGGCATGACGCCCGGCACGGGCGGTTTCCCCTGGGATGTGCACGAATTTACATTCGTGCATGAAGGTGGGCGCGCGGTTCTGAGTGTGAAGACGCCGATGGATACGCAGGACAGCTCGGACGCGCAGGTATGGCTGGATCTGTTCGGACGCGGCACCGCACCTGACCGCAGCCTGGCGTGCATGACCCCGGCCTTACAGGCCGAGGTGGCAGACCTCCTGAAGTTGCGCGGCGTCTCCCTGAATGCGATGCGCACGGGCCCCAGCGTCGACAGTGCGCCCTTCTACCAACCGATCAAACCGCTCGTCGGCAGCACCCCGCACGGCAGCTATGATTGCCGCGAGGTCGGAGCGGTTCTGAGCAACGAGGGCACGGAGAACGGTCAGATCGCGCTGTATGCCGCGCCAGACGATGAGGCCGCCATCCTTGGTTATGTCTTCCCGTCCGATCTCGGCACGGCGTTTGAATGCAACCACCAAGACGGCTTTTCCGGCATCATCTGGAGCGACCCCGACAAGAGCGATGGCGCGGGCGGCTACATGGCGCAGCTGGACTATGAAGCCCGGATGGCGGCCTGCGCCCTGACGCCCGAGGCCTGGCCTGCGAACATGGCCTATTGGGGCAAGTGTTCCAGCGCCTGGGTCAAGGAGAGCAACATCGCCGGGTTCGGCGGTTGAGCATGACAAGGCCCCTTGGCTAAGGGCTCGTGTTCGCGGTCCTTGCCCCCCGCCAAAGGATCCGATCAGACCGACCAGGTGAAGCCAGTGGCCTGTTCGGACACGTCCCATAGACGGGCCATCACCGGCTTGTCACGGGCGTGGGGTTCCAGCTTTCCGGTCCCGACCGGCCCACCGGTTTGCATCCACCCGGTGGGCCCATGCAGGGCGCGCTGTTCAAGTCCGTCCTCGGTGGCGCACATGACCTCCGGGCAGGCGCCTCGCTCGACGGATTGCACCAAGGGGGTCTTGGTCATCAGCCACCATGCGAAGCGCGTCACCATTCCGCCGCTGGTGCTGATCAGCGAGGTCGCCGAGGCGCCGGATGGCAGACGTAGACCTCGACACTCTTGCCCGCCGCTTTGGCGCGGTCTTGCAACTCATAGGCAAACATCATCTGTGCCAACTTGCTCTGGCTGTAAACGGGATTGAGGCTATAATTCCTGTCCCAGTTCATATCGTCGAACTGGATTGTCTTGATCCCCATGTTGTAGCCGAGGCTGGCAACCGCCACGATCCGGCCTTTCGATTGCTCGATCCGGTCGAACAGCATGCCGCAGAGCAGGAAGTGGCCGTAGTGGTTGGTACCGAACTGGCTTTCGAACCCGTCGACAGTCAGAGTCTGCGTGAGCACCTGTGCGATTGCGGCGTTGCAGGTCAACGCGTCGATCTGCGGCACGGCCTCGAGCACCTCCTCGGCCGCCAATCGCACCGAGGCCAGTTCGGCGAGGTCCATGCGGATGAAGCTTACATCCGCGCTTGAGCCGCATTTCTGCTTCAGGTCCTGCACGGCGGCGGTCGACATCTCGGCGCTGCGGTTCAACATCACCACCTTCGCGCCCTTCGACAGCAGAATGCGCGCGGCCTGAAATCCGGCGCCACATGCGCACCGGTGATGACAAAGGTCTTGCCGGCGAGCGCTTCGACGCTTGAGTATCTGAAACCGCATGGGCCGGGCCAGATACACAGAGTTCATGACACTCCCGGGTGTGCCGGAAACAGGCGAGATCGTCGCAAAAGCTTGCCCAATCGTATCAGGTCGATTGAAAGGGGCGCCCTGCCCCTTTCACTGAAGCGCATGAGCAAACACCAGATCAGGCAGATCATCGAAGCCCGGATGCCGAAGGACGGTATGGTCGACACCGGCATCAAAGGCATCCAGCTGTTCCGCGCGACCGAGGCGGTACCCTGCGTCCCGCCGGTCTATGCGCCCTGCGTCATCGTCAGCGGCGGCAAGGAGGCGGTGCTCGACGGGCAACGTCATGCCTACGCCAGCAGCCAATACATGTGATGCCCGATGTCCATGCCGGTCAAGGCCGGCGCGCCCACGGCATCGCCGGATCCCCCGCTTCTCAGCGTCTATATCGCGCTCGACCCGCGCCTTATGACCGAAATCACCATTGAGATGGACGCCGCCGGACGCCGTCTCCTCTCGACCGAGGGAAATGCGCCGGGTATCCGCCTGGCCCGCTGGGACGAAGCCTTTCTGGACGCGCTGCTGCGGCTGGTGCGACTGGGGGGCGTCCCCGACGGACACGGCGGTCCTTGGCGATGCGCGGCTGCGCGAGCTTTACTATGCCATCCTCAAGGGCGAGGCAGGCCAGTTCGCCCGCCATGCCTTTGCCCCGGGCAACGCCATCGCGCGCTCCATCGCCGATCTGTCGTCAAAGCCGGGTGAACCGATGTCGATCAACGACATGGCCGCCCACGCCGGCATGAGCCGCGCCGTGTTTCACCGCAAGTTCAAACAGGCGACGACCATATCGCCGATCCAGTTCGTCAAGTCCATGCGCCTGAACCACGCCGCGATGAAGATCGCCGGCGGCATAACCGTGTCCGAGGCGGCTCAGGATGTGGGCTATGTCAGCCCATCCCAGTCCAAACGCATGTAAGGGCAGTCGCCCCGGCAATGGAGCGACGCCCGGAACATGACAACAGGCACGGTATGACAGGAGATCACATGACGGCGTTACCGCACGCCTTGCAGGCATTTATCCTGGCCTTGCGAAACGCCGTCTGTTCGCGCGCAGACCTCCCCGAAAAGCGGGCCATGCTGTCACAGGCATTCGGCGCTCTGGCCCGGCCGCAAGATGCTGGTCAAACCGCCGGGGTCCGCTTGCCCGCGTGTCAGCACCTCGAAACCATCGCACTCTACTCGGCGAGAACCCACTCGATGCTCGTTGCAGGCGTCTCACCGATGGATGACATCCACAGACCCTTTCTCAGAAATCCCCTGGAGCACATTGCAGGCACACCAGCCCTTCGCCGCGCCAGGCCTCGACCACCGAAGTGCGGTCATCAATAACCAGCCAGGGCTTGAAGCCATCCGCTTGCATTTCCTTCAACGCGCGACGTTTCACCTCCGGGTCGGTGGCCTCGTCCTGATCTTCTGCACGCAAGTAAATGCCGTCGAACGGCAGATCGTGTTTGCGAAGCCATGCAATCGTGTGCGCGGCCCAGCCCCTTGGCCGCCCGGAACAAATCAGGATGGTTTCACCGCTTTCTTTCAGCCGGCGCATCAGTTTCGCGATTGGCGCAATCAATGCGGCATCGGCCATCGCATGATGGAAATCATCCCAGTGTTTTTCGATGCCATGCACGAGATGACCAAGGCGGTCCGCGTCGAATTCCGCAAGCGTGCCATCGACATCGAAAACCACACAGGGGGTAGGAGCGGCTTGGGTCATAGGTTCTTCTCCAATGTTTTATTGCCTGCTCTTTGAAACAGAAGCGGCGTCGCGTTGGGGGGGCGTTGGCCGACGTCGCCTGTCGTCCAGAGCATGCGCGCCGCGCGGATTATACCCGAATGGCACACCAGAACCGGCAGCATTCCCTCCGCTCCAGCGCAGATTTCCGTGATTGCGGTTTGTACGCGTACCAGCATGTCGGGCCAGCTTTCGCCCTGCCCCGGTGTGTTTTCTCTGGCGGGTTGTTCCCCCAGCGGCCGACCTTCGAACACGCCCCAGTCACGCTCGCGCAATCCGGGGTGCAATTGGACATCCCGGCCGGGAAATGCGAGCTCTGCGGTTCGCTGCGCCCGCGATAACGGGCTCGCAAAAACCGCGATCTCTTCCGGCCAAGGCAACTCCGACAGAGCGCGAGCCTGATCACGTCCCAAGGCGGTCAACGGGACATCGGTGATGCCCGCGATGAACCCGTCCGCGTTGGCTGTGGTCTCGCCATGTCGGATCAGGCAAAAGCTTTGCGATGGCCGGGCGGCGTCGATCATAGCCGGACCAGATCGTGAAAGAACACCTCGGCCTCCAGATCTTCGACCAGGTACTCTTCGGGCCGCGTGCAGAAGGCGGGCGCAAAGCGTTGTGCCCCGAGACGCTTGAGCATTTTCACTTGGTCGCGCAGCGGGGGATGCACGTTCCAGCGCTGGAAATATCCGCCCGGAACGCTGCAAATTCCGCGCGCATGGGCTGTCATGTGGCCGGTGAAAACCACATGCGCATCGCGCCCCAAGCGCCCGCTTTCATTCCACGCCCGCACATAGCCCCACGCCGCGCCGCCATCGGCATTGGGCGTATCGCAGATCAAAAAGCGCGCCTGTTCCATCGGGCCGCGACCCAACAGAGGGGCGATGTCCTGCGCGTCGGCACTGACGGCACCGCTGTTCAGCGCGGCGCGAAGCGTGTCTTGGCATTCAGGGTCGAGCATCACGCTTTCACATCCGTAGCGGCGGATCAGATGCAACGCCATCTCGCCCGCGCGTCCCGATGGGGGAACAGGCAACAGCACTTGACCTTGCACCCCGTCAAGCAGCGCATTCAACGCCTTGAACCGGTCTGATTGGGGCACGTCATCGAGGTGATAGGAGCAATCCAGAATGGCGGTGGCGGCAGGGGGTGGCGCATCGAAGGAGAACCAGTTCGACTCTTCGGACCAGTCGCCGGAATAGAAGAAGCCCTCTCCCAGATCGAAATGCAACCAGACACCGCCCATCGCGTGGCCGTTACGCCCGGTGGTCAGCGTCACGCCTTCGATGGTCGTCTGGCCCTGTTCGGGCAACAGGTGCACCTTGGCCGCGGGGGGGAGCGCCTTGGCCGTTTGCGCCGTGGCATAGATGGGCAGGCCCGCCTCGACGGCATGGGACGCGCCACCGATATGATCGATATGATCGTGGGTGATGAACACGGCCTCGGCGCCTTCAAGCCATGCGGGATTGAAATGGGCGTTGGCCTCGGGGCCAAAGCCGCAATCCAACAGCCAGATCCGATCATCCACGGTCAATTGCATGCATGCAGGGCCTTTATCCCCGATGCCGGAAAGTAGTCGTATGCTTTGCATTCAATCCTCTGAGAAGGCCCAAGGTGTCGTGATGGTCAGGCCCAGCTGCGCGCCGACTTCGAAGCGGGCGCGCGTTTCTGCAAACAAGCGCGCACCACAGTCGGTCACGGTTTCCAGCAGGTACTTGCCGCCCATGTAGGTGACCCGCGCGACCTTGCTGCGCAGGTCTCCGGTCTCTGCAATGGTCAGGTTCTCGGGCCGCAGGCAGACATGGCTGACGCTGGCCTTTCTCGCCTCGGACTGCACCGCGATCCGCGCCCCCAGAACACGCGCCGCCATGGCATCTCCTGTCATTTCGACAGACTGCACCGGCACCACCGTGCCACGTCCGACGAACTCGGCCACGAACCGGTTTTTCGGGCGTTCATAGAGCGTTTGCGGCGTGTCGAATTGCTGAATCCGGCCCTGATCCATCACTGCGATCCGGTCCGCCATGGCCATGGCCTCGGCCTGATCGTGCGTGACGTAGATCATCGTCGCACCGGTGCGTTTGTGGAAATCGATGAACACGCCCTGCATCGAGGCCCGAAGCGCCACGTCAAGATTGGCGAGCGGTTCATCCAGCAGAACGGCGCAAGGGTCAGAGACAAGGCACCGCGCCAGCGCCACCCTTTGCCGTTGACCGCCTGAAAGGTCAGAGGGCATCCGGTCCGCGTATTTCCCGAGCCCCGTCGACGCGAGCGCCGCATCCACCTGCCGTGTGATCTCGGCCTTGGAGAACCCGCGAATGTCGAGCGGATAGGACACGTTGCGCCGCACCGACATATGCGGCCATAACGCATAAGACTGAAACACGAAGCCGATGTTTCGCTCTTCGGGGGGCAGGTTCACGCCCGTTTCGGCATTCGCCATCTCGCGCTTTCCGATGCGCAGGCGCCCGCGGCTGGGGGCGTCGAACCCAGCCAGGAGCCGCAAGAGCGTGGTCTTGCCACAGCCAGACGGACCCAGCAGCGCGATGAATTCGCCATCCTCGAACCGCGTGGTGACGTCTTTCAGGGCAGGCGCGCCCGCAAATGACTTGGCGACAGATGTCAGGTCTATGTCTGCCATGGGACAACTCCTTTGGGAAAGCGGCGGGACAACAGCTGGATCAGCGCCATGAGCGCCATGACGACGAAGACGATGGTCATCGCCAACGCGCTGGCCATACCGGTCTCGCCGCTGTCATCGAGATTGAAAATCACCACGCCCAGCGTCTCGGTGCCTGATGACCACAACAGCGCCGAGACCGTGAGTTCGTTGAACGCGGTGAGAAACACGAGGATCGCCCCCGCCGCTGCCGCAGGCGCAGACAGCGGCAGGATCACATCGCGCAAACGCCGATAAAGCGAGGCACCCACCGATTGCGCGGCCTCGTCCATCGCCGGATCAAGCTGCTTCAGGCTCGCCTGTATCGGGCGGAACATGACCGCGAAGAACCGCGCGAGATAGGCAAGGAAGATGATCCAGATCGTTCCATAGAGCGTGGCGTCGGTGAAGGGCAGCTTGATCAGCAAAAGGATCATCGCGATCGACAGCACCACCCCAGGCAGCGCATAGGGCAGATCAAGCAGGCTGTCGAAAAGCCGCGCCAGGCGGGTCTTGCGACGCTCCATCAACCACGCCAGCGGCAGGCAGATCACCATCAGCGCCAGCGATGCCCCGGCGGCAAGCCCAAAGGAATTGCCAAAGGCCCGCGCCGTCACCGGTTGGCGGAACAGCACCTCATGCCACGAAGCAAGGGTCACCGTATCAGGTCGCAGTGGCACGCCATAGGCGGGCACCATCGACGTGGCGAGCAGCCCGAACATCGGCAAGACGAGGATGGCACAGACCACGGCCCAAAGCGCGATTTCCACGGGCAGGCGCGCGGCGCCGAGCGGCAAGGCCAGCGGCTGCGAGGTGCTGCCAACAAGGTGTAGCTTCTGCCTGCCTTGAAAGAACCGTTGTACCAGGATGCCCGCCACGGCGACCGCCCCGATCAGCATGGCCAGGACGGACACTTCGGCCAGCACGGTCGTCCCCATCCCGGCCAGCTTTTGGTACACAAGCGTCGGCAGGGTGGCATAGCCCGCGGGAATACCAAGCATCGCCGGAATGCCGAAATTGCCAAGCGCGGTGACAAAGGTGATCGCCGTCCCCGCAGCCAGGCTGGGCAGGGTCAAAGGCAGCACCACCTGCCACCACGTACGCAGACCTTTTGCGCCACTGATCCGTGCGGCCTCGACCACGTCTTGCGGGATTGATCGCAAGCCCGCCCGCAGGGTGAGAAAGATGATCGACATATGTTGAATGCCCAGCAGCAGGATGATCCCCTCGGGCGAATAGAGCGGCTGCGGCGATCCCAGCGGCGGCGCAATGCCGAGCGTTTTCAGCAAGACCGACGACGGCCCCATGATCTGGGTCCAGGACAGCGCGGTGATCTGCGGCGGGATCATCATCGGGATCATCAGGCAAAACACCAAGGCCGCCTTGGCCCGCAGATCCGTCAGCGCCACCAGAAAGGCAAAGGCAGAGCCCAGCACGAGCGACACCACGGTGCCCAGGCCCGCTGTGACCAGAGAATGCTTCAGCGCGCTCAGGGTCGAAGGTTGGGACAGCACCTCGCGCACCAGCGTCACGCCGGGACCGCCCTGATCCGTCACACCCTCGACAAACAGGCGCAGGACCGGCGCAAGCGTCAGGCAGATCGCGACGACCAGAATGGCAGAGAGCAGCCGAGCCTCGGCCCGGCTGCCACCATTTTGCATTGCGGCGCTCATTATTCGGCGCCAAAGAGCTCTGCAAATTTCGCCTTGTTGGCTTCGGCGTTTTCAAGCGCCTCTGCCGGATCAAAGGCCATCAGCTTGATGTCTTCGCGTGCCGGGAATCCTGCGGGCACGCCCATGCCGTTGCGCGCGGGGATATAGCCCATGTCCAGAACAAGTCCCTGCCCCTTGTCGCCCAGCAGGAAATCGACGAATTTTTGTGCGCCTTCGACGTTCTTGGCGGTCGACATGATCGCCACAGGCTCTGTCACGTAAGATACGCCCTCTTCAGGAAAGACGAACTCCACCGGGGATCCATCGGCCTTGTTGCGGATAGCGAGGAAGTCCACGACCATGCCATAGGGCTTTTCGCCCGAGGCCACGGCCTTGAACGTGCCACCGTTTCCGCCCTGTGCGCGGGCCTCGTTGGCCGCGAGGCTTTCGTAGTAATCCCAGCCAAGGGCCTCGTTGCCGGTCAGCGTGGCAAGGTGGATCAGCGCGGCACCGGAGTAGAGCGGCGACGGCATCGCGATCTGCCCTTTGATCGAGGCATCCGACAAGTCACCCCACGATGTCGGCGCCGCCTCAACACCTGAGTTGTACACCAGGCCAGTGGTGATCAGCTTGGTGGAATAATAGTACCCTTCGGGGGAAAACAGCGCCGCGTCATAGTTACCCGCTTCCGGCGACTGGTAAGCGCTCAGAAGGCCTTGTTGCGCCATCCCTTCCAGCGTCACGGTGTCGGCGATCAAAAGGACATCGGGCTGCGGGTTGCCGGCTTCGATTTCGGCGCGCAGGCGCGCCATCAGCTTGGTCGTGCCATCGCGAACCCACTCGACCTCGGTGCCCGGGTTGGCGGCGATAAAGGCATCGACGGTCCGCTGCGCATCAGCATTGGGCTGCGAGGTATAAAGCGTGATCGTGTCGGCCATGGCTGTACTGGCCAAGAGCGCGACAGCAGTGGATGCGAGGACGGACTTCATGGGGGCTCTCCTGGAGTTTTGTCTTTCGAACGAAAGTCATTCACGAGCGCCTTATCCCGGCGGAATTTGACGGATTTGTAACGTATACGTAAATTTTTTATTTATATTTAGGAGGTTGATGGCTCTTGCTAACCTTCGCCAGACTTGCAGATGCTTTCGAAGGAAAAACCGTGCGATCGGGTGTCACCGAACGACGTGATATGATCATCGCGTTACTGTCGGAGTACGACGCGCTTTCTGCTGTAGAGCTGTCGGGTCGTCTTGCCGTATCGGTTCAGACTGTCCGCGCAGACCTGCGCGATCTGGATGAGGCCGCCATTGTGCAGCGCCGCAACGGCAAGGTCCGGCTGCGCCAGCAAAGCGAAAACATCGGCTATCTCCCGCGCGAAGCGATTGCGCAGCAGGAAAAGCAGCGTATCGTGCCGGCGGTAGAGAACCGGATCCCCGAAGGCGCCCGAGTGGCCTTGGGCACTGGCACCACGGTGGAGCAGTGCGCAAGGTTTCTGGCGTCACATGAGAACCTGTTCGTGGCCTCCAACAGCATTCACGCCGTTTGCGCCCTGCAAAACGCGCCAGGCGCCACATGTCTGACGTCATATAGAATTTGGCGAGGTCGGCTTCCAGATCGGTGCCAGGCATGGTCATGCCTCCTCAAGCAGGACGGTGTTGGAGAAGCGTCGGGCGATGAACAGGGCCAGCACGAGACCGGCCAGGATCAGGACCAGCCCGCTGACCGGCACCGCGCCCAGCCCCCAGCGTTGCAGTGCGGCAGCCCCGATCAGAATGCCAAGCCCCTGGCCGAGATAGATCATCGACCCATTCAGCGCGAAGGCCAGCGTCGCCGCATTGCTGGCCCGCCAAAGGCATTGCCAGTGACCGATCCCAGCGGGATGCCCACGATCAGCGCGGCGGGGATGCCAGCATAGACGGTGGAGATCACCTTGGGCCGCGCCTTGGGTGCCGCCAGCGCGTGGCCAGCGATCCGACGCCGCCCACCAGCAGGCGCAGCGCGAAGAGGGTCCGGAACTCCGTCACCAGCGCCGAGGCGCCGTTCAGAATGGTCAGCAGCATCAGGACCGTCATCAGCAACGCCCGCGGCGGCCATCGGCTGCAGCACGCCGGAAAAGACGATGGCCCCGGTGGTAACGGCGAAGGGTCAGAACAGAAGCGTGATCAACCGCATGGCCTACCCCAGCTGCCGGATGAAACAGGTGGAGGTGCCGGTGGCCAGCACCCGCCCGGCGGAGTCCTCGATCCGCCCGGTCGCGGTGGCAGTGGAGCGCCCGCGGCTCTGCACTTTGGCAAGACAACGGACCTGCCCCGTGTCGGGCAGGATCGGGCGGATGAACTTGATCTCGGTCCCAAGCGAGGCATAGGTCTCGCCTCGCGCCAGCGTGGTTTGCACCGCTCAGCCCAGCGCGGAATCGAGTAGCGTCATCGCCCAGCCGCCATGGATCAGCCCCAGCGGGTTCAGATAACGCGTATGCGGATCGCCGAGGAAGGTAATATGCCCCTCGCCCAGTTCGTGAATCCATTGCTGCATCACCTCGACGATGAGAGGCGCCACACGCTGGAGATTGTCTCCACAGCCGCGGGCAGCCGCAAAGAGGCGGGCGATGACAGCTCCTCGATCCGCTACCTGAGCCGGTTGATCAGCGCCCTGACGCTGGCGCGGGCGGTTGATGGCGGGCTGCTCGCGGGGTCGGCCGCAGCGCCGACGACAGACTGAACGCAGGAACAAAACGGTACCGGTCCGCCCTCCCCCTAGGGCGCAGTGGGGCCGGCCAAGGAAATCACATCCGCGCAGACCGCGATGTCGCCGCCGCAGCAATCCGCGAGCAGGAACATCACCAGCGCGTTCACCGCCCCGAGGTTGGCCGCATAGTGAATCTCGCGCTGGTGCCGTGTCGCGGTCAGGAGCCCGGCCCGTTTCAGGATTGCCAGATGACCTGAGAGCGTCGATGGCTTGGCATCGAGCCGGCGCGCGATCTCCAGCGCCGGCACCCCCTCCGGCCCCGCCTTGACGAGCAGCCGAAAGGCCGACAGCCGGGTTTCGTGTGCAAGGGCGGAGAAGGCGTCGATGGCGGTATCCTGTTCCATAATTCGTAATTGCCCGAATTGCCGAAGCTTGACAAGGGCCCCGCCAGCCCGTAGCCCGAAGACAGTTCGGCAATAGTCGAAATGAGAAGGAACATGGTGGGTACACTCATCACCTCCGAGATCGACCTGGAGGCCCAGGGCAAGAAGCCGGGCGAATTGTGCCTGCCGCATTCCGTGCATCGCTCGGCCGACGGGTGTCCTCCGGTTCCGATCACCGTCCTGCAGAACGGGGACGGGCCGACACTGGCACCCACGGAGGTGGCCGCGCCCTATTCGGGCCGCGTCCTTTGTCAGCGCGCCATGGCGCAGGTGCGTCGTGGGGACGCCCTGTTCCAGATCGCGGCGGAGGCCGGATAGGATGACCTTTCCGATCAGCCTTGAGGATGTGTGCCGCGCGGCGGAAACCCTGAAAGGGGTCACTGTCCGGACGCCAGTGCTCGAGAACCCGGACGTGAACGAGAGGCTGGGCGGGCGCCTGATCCTCAAATGCGAGAACCTGCAGCGCACCGGCGCCTTCAAGATCCGGGGCGCCTATCACCGGATGTTCGGCCTGACACCCGAAGAGCGGAAGCTGGGCGCGGTGACCTATTCCTCGGGCAACCACGCCCTCGGCCTCGCACGGGCGGCGCGGCTTCTGGGATCTTCCGCGTTGATCGTGATGCCCGGCGACGTACCAAAGGCCAAGATGGCCGCGGTCCGGGCGATGGGCGCCGAGGTCGTCACCTATGACCGTGACAGCGAGAACAGCGCCGATATCGTCGCCCGCGTGATCGGCGAAACCGGGCGCATCGAGGTGCCGCCCAGCGCGCACCCGCAGATCCTTGCCGGGGCCGGCACCGCGGCGCTGGAACTGCTGGAGGACGTGGGGCCGCTTGATGCCGTTCTGGTGCCCTGCGGCGGCGGCGGGCTGACGGCGGCCACCGCCGTGGTGATGGCACAAGGCGCCCCCGGTTGCGCGGTCTTTGCCGCCGAACCCGCGCTGTTCGACGACACCCGGCGTTCACTCGCTGCGGGAGAGCGCATCGGCAATCCGACGGGCCGGCGCACCATCTGCGATGCGATCATGACCCCGATCCCCAACGCGGTGACCTTCCCGATCAATCGCGCCCTGCTTGCCGGAGGGGTGACCGCCACCGATGCCGAGGTGCGCGCCGCGATGCGCTTTGCCTTCGAGCATTTCAAGATCGTGGCCGAGCCCGGCGCCGTGGTCGGGCTGGCGGCGATCCTGAACGGGCAGGTCCCGATCCGGGGCCGCAGCATCGCCACCGTGATCACCGGCGGCAATATCGACACCGTCCGTTTCAGCCAATTACTGGACGATGATGATGGCTGATTTCGCTTTCGACGCAGAGATCGACCGGCACAGGGCACAGGATTTCACCTCAGACAAGGGCAACAACGCGCAATGACCGATGCTTCTCACGACCAAACCGAACCGCTGGGCATCTTCGCCCGCTACCTCACCCTCTGGGTCGCGCTCGCGATCCTCCTCGGAATCGCCGTCGGGGTCTTCGCTCCGGGGCTGATCAGGACGATCGCCTCGCTCGAGTTCGCCTCGATCAACCTCGTTGTGGCGGTGCTGATCTGGGCGATGGTGTTTCCGATGATGGTCAACGTCGATTTCGGCGCGGTTGCCGGTGTGGCCCGTCAACCCAAGGGCCTGCTGGTCACACTGGCAGTGAACTGGCTGATCAAGCCCTTTACCATGGCGTTTCTCGCGGTGCTTTTCTTTGACCATGTCTTTGCCCCGTGGATCGCCCCCGAAGATGCCGCGCAGTACATCGCCGGGCTGATCCTGCTTGGCGCGGCCCCCTGTACCGCGATGGTCTTTGTCTGGTCGCAACTGACGCGCGGGGACGCGACCTATACCCTTGTCCAGGTCTCGGTGAACGATCTGATCATGGTCGTGGCCTTTGCCCCGATCGTCGCCTTCCTGCTGGGGGTGACCGATATCTCGGTGCCGTGGGAGACGCTGGTGCTCGCCACCGTACTCTATGTCGTGCTGCCGCTGATCGCGGGGCTGCTCACCCGGCGCCGGCTGGGCACGGCCCCGGCGATCGAGGCCTTCGAGGCAAAGGCCAAGCCGTGGTCGATCATCGGCTTGCTGGCCACTGTCGTCCTGCTGTTCGGCCTGCAGGGCGAAACGATCCTGGCCCATCCCTTCGTCATCGTCCTGATCGCGGTGCCGATTCTGATCCAGAGCTACGGGATCTTCGCATTGGCCTACGGGGCGGCCTATGCGCTGAAGGTGCCGCACCGGATCGCCGCGCCCTGTGCCATGATCGGCACCTCCAACTTCTTCGAACTTGCGGTGGCGGTGGCGATCAGCCTGTTCGGCCTGAATTCCGGCGCGGCGCTGGCCACCGTCGTGGGGGTGCTGGTCGAGGTGCCGGTAATGCTCTCGCTCGTGGCCTTCGCCAACCGCACCCGCAACCGTTTTCCCGACCCCGCAAGCTGATTTGCCATCCCTCCGCAGGAGATCCCATGTCCGATACGCCGAACCTGAATGAAGATGCCCTCGCCCCGCTCTCTCCCGAGGCGCTGTCGCCGAGCCGCCGCAGCAGCCATCCGCTGCGCCTCCTTATCCTCTACGGGTCCCTGCGGGAGCGCAGCTTTTCGCGGTTCTGCGCCGAGGAAGCGGGCCGCATCCTCACCCGCTTCGGCGCCGAGGTTCGGATATACGATCCGCGCGGGCTGCCGCTGGTGGACGCGGCGGACCCGGACCATCCGAAAGTCGCGGAATTGCGTGGCCTGGTGACATGGTGCGAGGGCATGGTCTGGTCCTCGCCGGAGCGCCACGGGGCGATGACGGGGGTGATGAAGACCCAGATCGACTGGATCCCGCTCTCGCTGGGGGGCGTACGCCCGACGCAGGGCAAGACCCTGGCCGTGATGCAGGTCTGCGGCGGCAGCCAAAGCTTCAATACGGTGAACCAGCTGCGCATCCTCGGCCGCTGGATGCGGCTGCTGACGATCCCGAACCAGTCCTCGGTCGCCAAGGCCTGGGACGAGTTCGACGAATCTGGCCGCATGAAACCGTCGCCCTACTACAATCGCATCGTTGACGTGATGGAGGAATTGGTGAAGTTCACTTGGCTCACCCGCGACATTCGCGATCACCTCGTCGATCGGTATTCCGAACGCGTCGAGAGCCATGGCGACCTTTCAAAGCGGGTGAACCAGGCGAAAGCCGCCCAAAGCGCATGAGGCAGGTCTGACAGGGCCTTTGCCGGCACCTGTCGACATATCGACCGAGAGCTTCGAGCCTGCGCTGGATCGTTCCGGTCAAAGCCTTGCAACGGCGGCCAAGTCCAGGTCAGACGCGAATCGCAAGCGGTTTTCGCAAACAGCCCGGATGCGCCGAGCCAAGTCAGGATGTGGCGGGCACGTGTGGGACCGGGTTCAGGTCCCAAATGGGCTGCGCTCGATATCGGGCGTAGCCCATTGAAAACATTGGGACCCAAGGCTGTCCTCGAACCGGCACGCCGGTTAAAGCGGGGGATTTTGATTTCTACGGAAAGCCTTCTGCTCCAAAGGCTTAAAGAAATCGGCTCCCACTCAAACATGCCTCTGTACGATGCACTGTGGGAATCAGGATTCCGCTCTTTGGACGAGTTTTACCCTCCTTGGGCTACCTACATTCGCCTTCATCGGCTCAGGGATGCATGAACCAATCAATTCAAACTCTTCAATCATGCCGTGCAGGCACCAGAACACGCCTTGGACCAACCGAGCCAAACTGTAGGTTGCCTTTCTGCCTCGGCCCCAAAGGGTCCGGTCGCAACAACCTACACAGGAGGGCCCCTCTGTAACCAAGCTGTTGCCATACATGTTCATGATGGCTGTCGCAGATCTGGACAGTCCAACGGCTTCAGAGTGTGTAGGCAGGATGATTAGCTCTTCGATCGGCAGGCTGACTAAACCTTCTTCGCGACCTGACGTCACGCGGATTGGGCGGGATCACGGCCGACCGAGCGCAACAGCACCGCAGCAACAAGATCCCCTGTGACGTTGACCGCCGTTCGGCACATGTCGAGTAGCCGGTCAACGCCGAGAATGATCACCATGCCCGCGACGGGAATACCCATGTTTGTGGCGACGCTGACCAGAATGGCGATACTAACCCCCGGCGTGCCGGGCGCGCCAATACTGGAGGCAACAAGCGTCCCGACAACCACGGCGATCTGAACCGAAGTCAGCTCCACACCAGCGAGCTGCGCAAGAAACAGAATGGCCACCGCCTGATACAAGGCGGTCCCCGCCATGTTCATCGTCGCCCCCAACGGTACGACCAGATTGGCAATGTTCTCGGGCACACCAAGCTCTCGCGCCGATTGGATTGTTACCGGCATCACCGCCGACGAGCTTGATGTCGAGAAGGCCAGCAACAGATTGCTACCGGCCGCTTGCACGAAGCGCAGTGGCGTGATCCGTGCAAAGATGATCGCGATCAGGAGGTAGAGGCAAAACAGCACCGCAAGCCCAAGCAGCACGGTTCCGACATACCCCGAAATGCCAATCATGGTCTCAAATCCCATCCGCATCACAAGCTGCGCCATCAGGCCAAAAACCGCGAAAGGCGCGAGGAACATGGCCCATTTCACAATGTTCATCGAGATCGACAGCAACGCGTCCATCAAGGCCAGAAAGGGCTGAGCGCGACCGGGCTGAAGTTGCGTGACCGAGACGCCAACCAGCAGGGCAAGAACAACAATAGCCAACATATCGCCCTGCACGATCGAGGCCGTGGGATTCGTCGGAAGAATCTGGACAATCATATCCGGCACAGACACCTGGGGGGCCGAGGCCGGCAAATCGGATATGTCACCGGTCTGAGACGGCAAGCTTGGCGCGGAAGGCCCCTGCGAAAAACCTGCGAGCCCCACACCGGGCCGCAGCCACTGAGCAAGCGCCACACCTGTCGTTGCGGCCACTGTCGTGGTCGCAAGGATGAATGCGGCAAGCCGCAATCCAACCGAGCGCAATTCGTCGCCAGACCCGGCCCCGGACAGCCCTTTAACAATTGAAGAAAAGATCAGCGGCACCAGAACCATGGCGATCAAGGCCAAGAATATACGCCCCGGCAGCGCCAACCAATGCCCGACAACCTCGGCCGTCTCGGGGGCGACAAGTCCGGCGGTCTCGCTCAGCAGCAAGCCAAGGCCAAATCCCAGGACCATTCCAAGCACGACCTGTGCCCAAAGCCGGGATGTTATCCAGACCCGGAGTTTGAAACGCTGCTGCGAGATCCGCATCGTAGTGTCTTGTGTATCGGCTGCCATGCTTGGGTCTTCTCATGATCGCGTGTCGGTGCGAGGCCAACATTTCCTGCTGTGAGCGTTCAGTCGTATATGGCTGACAATCAAGAAGCTCCAGCACGGTCTCACTCAGACGACAGATGCGAATACAACTTGGGATTGTAAATAATTTATCTTCAAGGCCAAACCGTAAGCTATCTCACGCGAAGGAAATCAGTCGATGTCGACCCTGATTTGATGCTCAGGTTGTCCTTCCTGATGCTGCGGCGCGGCCCGTCCTTGCGGCCGCTCCCGCATCAGACAGCATCTTGCGGACATAAGGGACAATAGTGCGGGACAAACCCGCGACATGTCACAAGTGGAGGCGGTCTGATTTCCGTTATGTCTCGGGCCCGTTTAGCGCTCAGGCAGTGTTCACACTGCCTGAACGTCTTCCGTCTCGATGTGGGGTATCTCGGTGCGGTCCTCTTCGGGCGCCCCGCAAAGCAGGTCCACGGCGCGGTCGGCGGCGTCCTGGAAAGGCTCCAGAACCACGTCCGCGCCGGAGGCGAACAGGTTCTCGGTATCCTTGGGATGATGCGAGGCCACGGCCACGCGGCCCGCAAAGCCGGACATCCGTGTAAGCTGGATCAGCGTCGTGCGCGTATCCTCGTGGCTGAGGCCGGTCGGAAAAAGCGGAACGGTCGAGACGATCCAGTCGGCCCGCGCTAACGGAAGTTCGGCCACGAATTCCGGATCGGTGGCATCTCCAAACTCGGTTTCAAGGCCAAGCTCGCGCCAGCGCCGCACTGCCAGCGGGTTGAAGTCGATCCCCAGCACCTTGATGCCCCGTTTTTGCAGGCGCATCCCGATCGCGGTGCCAAAGCGCCCCAACCCGAAGATGATCACCTTGTAGCCCTCGTCGCGATGTGCCCTGGCCTCGGACGGCTCGCGTGGCGTACCCTTGCGCTCGAAAATGCCGAGGAATGGTTCGACAAGGCCATAAAGCTGATGCGAATAGGTAATCATGTAGGTGGATGCCGCGATCGTCACCAGCCCGACCATGGTGACAAGGCCAAGCGCCTCCTCCTGTACATGGCCAAGCGAAACGCCCATCGCCACGAAGATCAGGGAGAATTCGCTGATCTGGGCCACTGTCAGGCCGGCGAGGAAACCCGTGCGCATACGATAGCCCATGGAGCCCATGATCGCGAGCACGATCAGGGGATTGCCGATGAGAACGAAGAGAGAGAACACGATGGCCCCGGTTACATGGGCACCCAGCAGTGACAGATCGAGCGCGGAACCGAGCGCGATGAAGAAGAACAGCAACAGGAAATCCCTGAGCGGCGCCAGCCGCGCCGCGATCGTTTCGCGATAAGGGGTCGAGGCGAGCGCGACACCGGCCAGCAGGCCTCCCACTTCCTTGCCCAACCCGACAATGTCGCCTGCTGCGGCGAACATCGCCGCCATGGCAATGGCAAAGATCACCAGCAATTCCGGTGCCCGAGCCAGCCGTTCGGTCAGCGGATCCGCGACATAGCGCACGAAGAGGACGACAATCGCCACCATCGCCACGCCCGCCCCCAAGACCACCGGGACCGAACCGCCGCCATGACTGCCCTCCCCGGCCGCGCCAATCCCGATGGCCGACAACACGATCATCGCCAGAACGACGACAAGGTCCTGCACGATCAGGAAACCAAGCGCGATCTGGCCATGCAGGCTGTCGATCTCGTGTTTGTCCGACAAAAGCTTCACGATGATAATGGTCGATGAAAACGTCAGCGCAACGGCGACATAAAGGCTGGTGACATGTCCAAGGCCCAGGGCAAGCCCGATCAGGTAACCGAAGACGGATGTGAACGCGACCTGACCCAACCCGGTCAGCAGAGAGACGGCACCGAGCGAGCGGATCAGTTTCACGTCAAGCTTGATGCCGACGAGAAACAGCAGCACGGCTATCCCGAGTTCCGACAAGAGGTCGATCTGCGCATCGGAATGGACGACATCGAACGCGGATGGCCCGGCGACCAGGCCGACAGCAATGAAGCTGACGATCAATGGCTGGCGCAGAAAGATGCCGAACAGACCGATGGCAGCAGCCATCACGAGCAGGACGGCGACCTCTGCGAAAGGCGTGTGGAGCAGCACATCGGTCATGACTTGCTTTCGTTCCCGGAATCGCGGTCTTGAATGAGTTCACTCTTTTGCGGGGTGCTTTCCTTGGCGCGCGTGGAATGGCGGCACAAGAACGCGTCCAGATCGCTGTCGGCGATCCGCCATCCCTTGCCGATCTCGATTGCCCGCAAATCACCATCCTTGATCCAGCCGCGGACCGTGGCTTCGTTCACCTTGAGGAGGTCAGCGACCTCTTTCACAGTTTGATACTGTTCGCGGATCATCGCAGATGCCTGTTTGATGCAGTTCAGTGAAGTATATAGATGTTTGCTTCATTTGAGTTGATTTGCGTCAAATGCAGATCCGAGGCGACCTGTTTGAATGAACGATCAGGATCGGTCCTGCAATTGGGAGAACGACATGAAGAAGATCATGATGGCCACCGACTTCTCCGAACGGTCGGATCGTGCGCTCAGGCGCGCGACGTTGCTTGCGCGGCAGTTTGATGTGCCCCTTTCCATCGTTCATGTCGTTGACGACGACCAGCCACGCCGCATCGTCGAAAGCGAACGCAGCACGGCCTCCGACCTTTTGCGGGAGTTGCGGAGCACGTTACGGAAATTCGACGGGATATCCTGCGACACCCGTGTCATTTTGGCCGACGCCTTTGCCGGCATCGCGCGCGCGGTTGAAGAAGAGGCGCCGGACCTGCTTGTTATCGGCCCGCATCGGCGGAAGGCATTGCGCGATGTATTCGTTGGCACCACCGCTGAACGGACAATCCGTTCCGTGACCTGCCCCGTGCTTATGGTCAATGCACCGCCTGTCGGCACCTATGGTCACGTGATGCTGACAACGGACCTCTCCGCAGGTGCCGAGCGCGCGGCAGGAGCCACTATTGCCCTGGGCCTCATGGACGGGGCGGATGTTTCGGTCCTGCATGTCTACGACGCGCCCGCGACGCGTCTTGCCATGAGCCACACCGTGCCTTCGGATAATCGCGAAGACTATCTGGAAAGCCTGCGCACGGAAGCGGCGGCAAATCTCGCGCAATTCGTGAAGAAAACAGGTGTGCAATCGCAACGTCAGCTTGTGCGTTTGGCACTCAACGCGCCGGCGGCGGAGATCCTGAGCGCCGCAAAGGACGAATCGGCCGATCTTGTCATTCTGGGAACGGAAGGACGCAAAGGGGTTTCGAAGTTCTTTCTCGGAAGCGTCGCCGAAAACGTGCTGCGAATGGCGGATTGCGACGTGCTTGCTGTTCCGCCTGCGCGCGCTTAGTCCACGCCTCACGTCCTGATGGGCCTTGATGCAGAACTGCCGCCTGAGGCGTGACTTTCCCTTTCCCCATTGATGTCATGCCACACGAACGACCTCGGCGGTGCCGAGTGCGTTGAAGCGGTTCATGAGAGCGATGCGGATGTGGATTTCGGCGGCTTGGTGGTCGGGGTCTCTGGTTTCGATGCGCTCGCTGAATGCCCTGAGGCAACGCATTTTCGCCTCGACCCGACTTCGAGCGTGGTATCCTGTCCAGCGCTCCAGAAGGCCCGGTCGTAGTGCCGAGCGGCGCCCAAGGTTTCGTTACGAACCTGCGCAGCTGGGCAATCTTCCTTCCACGGTCGACCGTTCTTGCGGACCGGAATGATCGGGACAGCGCCACGCCCGATAGTGGCGGTGTGGCAGCGGCGTGTGTCGTAAGCGCCGTCCTCTGCCCGACAGTGCATGTTTACATGCATGAGAGGGGGCGGTCACGGTCTTGATCTCTTCATCCTTCGGGATCTGGTCGAGCAGTTCTGGCAGCACCGGGCTGTCCACTGTGCGGCAGTGGTTTGCTTGCAACCCATGAGAGCGGTCGTCTCGGCTGGGGGTAAACTCGACGGTGGACCTGTCCCGTTTTTGTGCCGCTCCAAGTGCTCGTTTAAA
>NZ_BAABWV010000019.1:0-80491 GCF_040365005.1 Aquicoccus sp. SU-CL01552
AAGGGCTAAAGAATCGGAGGGCGACGGCACAGCCTTGGGTTTTCGCAACTCAACCAAAGGAGATATCTAGTTTAGCTACTACCTTATGCCCTTGCCGGCATTGGGATGACGTCCTTCCAACTGACTTCATGTGAAATTCGTGGCAACGAAAAAGGGGCGCCCGGAGGCACCCCTTTGAAATTCAACGTGAAAACCGCGATCAGATCGAGTCGTCGATCCAGCTTTGCAGCGCCGCCTTCGGGGCCGCGCCGGCGCGGTTCGAGATCACCTGTCCGTCCTTGAAGATGAACAGCGCGGGAATGCCGCGCACGCCCATCGCAGCGGCGGTGTTGGGGTTGGTGTCCACGTCCACCTTGGCCACCTTGATCTTGCCCTCATACTGGGCCGACAGTTCTTCCAGCGCCGGGCCGATCTGCTTGCAGGGGCCGCACCACTCGGCCCAGAAATCCACCACGACGGGGATATCGGACTGCTTCACTTCCTTGTCGAAGGTATCGTCGGTAACGGCAACGGTGGCCATGGTCATTCTCCTGATGCGAAAGGCTTGCTCGGAACGTATGCAGCGCCACCGGTATCGTCAAGGCAACCCGACCGCGCCAGCGCCGCTGTCACAAGATCGTGCGGCAGGGGCATCAGCCGTGCGGTCTGGGTCCACAGGATGGCGGTTTCGATGCGCCGACCGGGATAGACAAGCGCCAGCGCGGCGGCATAGGCGCCCATTTGCCGCAGCAGCCCCTCGGGGCAGGCTTCGGGCTGCGCGGGCACCGTGGCGTTGGTCTTGAAGTCCACCGCCAACACGTGATCGGGCGCCATGATCAGCCGGTCAATCACCCCGTGCAGGCGCCGTTGGCCCAGCGGCGCGGTCACCGGAACCTCGGCCAGCGCATCGGCGGCAAAGATCGGTGCAAGCTCAGGCGTGCGCAGCACGCCGCGCGCCTCGGCCAGAAGCTCGGCGCGGTCTTCCTCCGGCAGATCGGCCAGCAGGTTGTCGGCGGCCCGCGCCCACTCCGCCTCGGCCACGCCCGGCAGATTCTCCAACAGCAGGTGAATCCGGGTGCCGCGCGCCTTGGCCGCCTCCTCGTCCTGCCCTGCGTCCCCCGGCAGCGCCTTGGCCCCGCCCAGCTCCGACGGTCCCAGCGTCACCGGCGCCGCGGGCTGTTCCGGCGCGGGCTGGGTCAGGAACCCCGGCAGCGGCACCGCGTGGGACACCTGCGGCTCGGCCCCGGTCAGCTCCGGCGCGGTCCAGTCGCCCACCGCATAGCGCAGCCCGGAGCCGCCCTCGAACACCTCCGGCACCGCCCCGGCGCGGACCATCGCCGATTGCACCAACTGGTACCAACTGTCGCCATTCTTGTCCAAATCGCCGGCGGCGACGACGATCAGCCATTTCTCGGCCCGGGTCAGCGCGACGTACAAAAGCCGCAGCCTTTCGTACATTTGCTTGGCCTGCGCCGCGTCGCGGGCCCGGGTCAGCACCGGCGGCATCTGGTCGGCCGGGGTGCGCCACAACGGCACGTTGCCCGACATCATCACCTCGGGCATCGCCGGCGGGCGCCGCTTGCCGGTGTCGGGCAGGATCACGATCGGCGCCTCCAGCCCCTTGGCGCCATGCACCGTCATCACCCGGATCATGTTGCCGGCGCTGCCCATCTGGCGCTTGATCTCAAGGTCGTCGGTTTCCATCCAGACCAGGAAGCCGGTCAGGCTGGGTACCGCGCTGCGTTCATAGGCCAGCGCCTGGCTGAGCAGCGCGTTGATCCCGTCCTCGGCCTCGGCCCCCAGTCGGCCCAGCAGACGCCGCCGCCCGTCGTGACGGGTCAGGATCCGTTCGATCAGGTCATAGGGGCGCAGGAAATCGGTCTGGTCGCGCAGGTCGTTCAGCATCGTCAGGGTTTCGGGAAACTCTTCGGCGCGGTCGCGCAGGGCCTGCCACAGCAGCCGTCTCGGCGCGCGCCGGTGCGCCAGGTCGAACAGCGCCTGTTCCCCCCAACCCAGCAGCGGTGAGCGCAGCACCGTGGCCAGCGACAGATCGTCCTCGGGGGTGGCGAGAAACCGCAGCAGCGCCGCCAGGTCCTTGACCGCAAGCTCGGCCCCGACCTTGAGGCGGTCCGCCCCCGCGATCGGCAGCCGGGCGGATTTGCAGGCGCGGATGATCTCGGCGAACAGGTCCGAGCGCCGCTGCACCAGGATCAGGAAATCGCCCGCCTGCACCGGACGGCGGCGGAATTCCCCCGGTTTAGAGCCGTCTATCGGCACCGTTTCCCCGGTTTCGATCATTCGCTTGATGCCCTGCGCGATCCGCTCGGCCAGGACCACGTTGTGATGCCGGGCGCCGGGCCGGTCGACCGGGTCGGTCCAGTCGCCGTCGTCGTCATCCTCGACCTTTTCCACCACCGGCCAAAGGTCCACCCGCCCCGGCAGGTCGGATTTGAAGGCCCGGTGCAGCGCGTCCTTGTGGAACCCGGCCTCGGCCTTGCCCTCGAACACCAGGTCGACAAGCTGCAGGATCGCCTGCGCCGAGCGAAAGGAGAACTCCAGCGTCAGATCCTGAAGCCCGGTTCCGGTATCCTCCAACCGCCGCGAAAATTCCGCCTGCATCCGGTCAAAGGCGTCCGGGTCCGCCCCCTGGAAGGAATAGATCGACTGTTTCTTGTCGCCGACCACGAAAATCGTGCGCTCCACGTCCGCCCGCGCCCCCTGGCCCGAGGTGAACTCCTGTGCCAGCTTCTCGATCACGTCCCATTGCTCGGGGCTGGTGTCCTGTGCCTCGTCCACGAGGATGTGGTCAATGCCGCCGTCGAGACGATAGAGCACCCAGGCCGCCACGCTGGGATCGTTGAGCAGGTGGCGCGTCTTCAGGATCAGGTCGTCGAAATCGAGCCAGCCGCGCAGCTGCTTGCGGCGCTCGTACTCGGGCAGAAAGGCGGCGGCAAAGGCATGCAACGCCTGCGACTTGCGCGCCGCCGCCAGCCCCAGCCGACGCGACCGCGCGGCCTCGACCCGCAGCATCAACGGTTCCACCCGGTCCATCAGATCGGGGTGGGCGTTGCGCAGATCCTTGGTTGGAAAAGACCCTAACTTGGCCGAAAACGGCTCTTTCGCGCTGGCCCCGGTGAGAAAGACACTCTCCAGCACCGGCAGGTCGGCAAGCCCCGGATCAGTGATCGCGGCGAGCTTGTCGGCCGCCTTCTGATCGGTGCTCTTGCCGCTGGCCAGGACTGCGCGCAATTGGCCCAGCACCTCCGCCTCGCCACCCAGGAACACCTCGTCCGTCAAGGCGGTGTCGTCATAGCCGGGCGGCAGGTCGAACAGCGCCCAGAGCGCCTCGGCATCCAGCGGCTCGGAAAAACCGGCGCGCTTGCCGGTTACGGCGGCGGTCAGCGCGGTGAAGTCGGTGTCGGTCAGACGCTCGGCCAGGGCCGCGATCAGCGCGGCGTTCGGACCGTCGGCGAAATCCTCGACGATCTCGGCGCGCAACAGGGCGGCGGCGCGATCCTCCATCTCGGCGAATTGCGGGCTGACCCCGGCCTCCAGCGGAAAGCGGCGCAGCAGCGAGGCGCAGAACGAGTGGATGGTCTGGATCTTCAGCCCGCCGGGGGTCTCGATCGCGCGGGCGAAAAGCGTGCGCGCATGGGCCAGCCGCTCGGGCGTGATCGCGCCCTCGGCGCCCAGCTCGGTCAGCGCCTGTTCCAGGTCCGCGTCGCCCAGCATCGCCCAGGCGCCCAGCCGTTTGAACAGGCGGTTCTGCATCTCGCTCGCCGCCGCCTTTGTATAGGTCAGGCACAGGATGTGCTGCGGCTCGACATCCGCCAGCAACAGCCGCGCCACCCGGTCGGTCAGCACCCGGGTCTTGCCCGAGCCGGCGTTGGCCGCCAGCCAGGTCGAGGCATCGGGCCGCGCCGCCTGAACCTGCCGTTCGGTGGCCTCGTCGCGGGGGGTCATTCCAGGTCCTCCGGGGTGGGTGTGGTGCTGCGGTCCCATTCGCCGAAGCGGGCGAGCTGGTCATAATCACCGATGTCGCTGTCCTTGAACAGCATCCGGCGCGCGGTATAGCCCTGATCGGGTTGCGCATAGGCGGTGAGCAATTCGCGCAGCTCAGCCAGCACCTGCGCCGGCGGTTCATCCTCCAGCGGCGCGGCCACCTCCTTGTAGCTGCTGCCGACACCGATAAAGGCCGCCCCGGCGACCGGCGCGGGGGCCAGGTCGCCGAAGCCCGCCTGTTCGGCCATCGCCGCCTCGATCAACAGCTGCTTGTCGAACTTGGCCTGCTGGTCGCGGGTTGGTGGCGCGCCGGTCTTGTAGTCATAGATGAACAGGGCGCCGCGTGCGTCCATGTCGATGCGGTCGGCCCGACCGACCATGCTGACACCCGGCGGGCTGAGCACCATCTTGCCGGTCTGTTCGAAGGCGGAACTGATCGCCTCGGCCTGCCGCCCGGCTTCGGCGGCGAGAAAGGCCTCGGCGATCCGGCCCAGCCGCGCCAGCCAGAGCGCGCGGGCGCTGGGCCAGGGCACATGCTCTTCCAGCACCTCGCGGGCGCGGGTCAGCAGGGCCTCGCGGCTCAGCGGGGCACCCCGGCCCAGGTCGTCACGCACGAAGCGCTCGAACACCTCGTGCAGCACGGTGCCGCGCAACCGCGGGTCGGGTTCCTGCACCAGCGAATCCAGCGCCGACAGCCGCAGCACCCGCCGGGCATAGACCGCGTAGGGATCGCGGATCAGCCGCTTGATCTCGGTGACGCTCAGCCGGTCGGGGCGCGCCGCAACCGGCGGGCGCGGCGAGGGGCGCGGCGCGGGGGGCACCGGGCTGGCCTGTTCCAGCGCCTCGGCCCAGGAAAGATAGGTGCGTCCGCGCGCCCGCATGTCGGCCAGCGCCTGCGGTCCGCCCTGATCCGGCAGGCCCGCCAACAGGTTGGTCAGCCGGTTCAGCCAGCGCGACGGCACGGTTTCGGCATCGTCCGAGCGTTGCGCGCGGGTCAGCCAGACCTCGGGCGCGGCGATGGCCTGTTGGAAATCATGCGCCGAAAGCCCGATCCGCCGTTCCGGCAGCAACAGGCCCGCACGGTCGCGCATCTGTCGGTTCAGCCAGGGATCGGGGCGCGCCGCCTCGGGCCAGCTGCCCTCGTTCAGCCCGCCGAGGATCAACAGATCGGCGCCCATCACCCGTGCCTCGAGCGTGCCCCAGATCATGATGCCGGTGAAACCGGCGTCGCGGTCGCGCACCTCTTCTCCCTGCAACAGCGCGGCCAGAAGATCGGCAAAGTCGCGGGCAGACATCTCGCCGCCGTGACCGGCCTCGCGTTCCAACGCCTCGATCACTTGCAACGCCTTCTGGCCGGCGTTCTTCTGCCAGAGCGTACCTGCGCCCTCCGCCTCGCTGCCGGCGGCGATCCGTTCGGCCAAGGTGCGCAAATCGGCGACCCAATCGGACAGCGGCCGCGTCCCGGGACGCGACCGGTCGAGGAAAGCGTCAGAGATCCAGTCGAGCCATCCGGCCAGTGCCGCATCATCCCGGCGCGCGGCAAAGCGGGCCAGCCCCTCGGCATCGGGAAAGGCCGGGCCGTTGCGGCGCAGGTCCAGCTCCAGGTCGCGGGTGTGGCGCAGGTGGTCGCCTCGCCCGGCCCCGTCATGGCACAGCGGATGTTTCAACAGCGTCAGCAGCGCCTCGCTGGTCAGCCGCGCGACGAACAGCTCGGCCACGTGGCGCAGGAACCGGCCCGGCGGCGACAGGTGCAGCGGTTGACCGGCGCTGTCATCGGGGGTGATCCCCCAGCGTTCCAGCGCCGCCGTGACCTGCCGCGTCAGCATCCGGTCGGGCGTGATCAGCGCCGCCGACTGCCCGGTTTCCGCCGCCTCGCGCAGGCGCAGGGCAATGGCCAGCGCCTCGTCCCTCGGGCCGGCGGCCTCGACCAGCGTGAGGTCGGAGGTGGCCCGGTCGAGCCCCGCCAACCCCGGCCCCTCGGCCATCCAGGCATCGGTCACGGGTGCGGGCCGCAGGGCGAGCGAGACCAACCGGTTGCGCTCGGGCGCGGGGGGTGCAGTCTCGGTCCAGCGCCGGATGTCGGCGGGCGTAATCTCCAGCGCGTCCATCAGCTTGCGAAAGCGGTACTGCGGGTGATCCTCGGAGGTCAGTGCGCGCTCCAAGCCCGTCCACACCGCTTCCGGCTGGTCGAAATCAAAGCCGGGCAGCACGACCGCACCCTGCGGCAGCCGCGCCACCGCCTGCATCAGCATCAGCGTGGTGCCCCGCGACCCGGTGGACCCGGCCAGGATCACCGGGTGCTCCGGTGGTGCCGCCTGCCAACGGGCGATCAGCCCTTCGACCACCCGGCGCTGGCGGGCCTGCGCGTCAAGCTCGTCCTCGTCGCTGCCGATCAGGTCGTCGGCGATGCCGATGAAGGCCTGCGCCCGCGCCCAGTGGCCCGACAGGTCGCTGACGTCGAGGCTGCGGATATCATGCGGCGACACCCCCTCGCCCTGCATCTCGTCGATCAGCCCGGCAAGGCTGTCAGCCAGGTCGTAGAGCGAGGCGCGCGCGGCGAGGTCCGGTTGCTGGTCCAACAGCTTGGCGATGAGCTGGGTCAGTTCCAGCCGTCGCCGCAGCGGCGGGATCGCGGGCGGTAGCCGGTCCATCGCGCCGCTCTCGCCAAGGTCGGTGACCAGCGACAGGCGTGGCAACAGGCGCGGCGGGCCGGCGTCGAAGATCGCCCGGACGCGGCGGGCCATGCGGCGGGTGTTGACCACCAGCTGCACCCGCGCCAGCGCCTCGGGCGGCTGGCCTTCCTGCCGGGCACAGAGCCCTTCGACCAGCGCGCGCGGGAAATCCACCCCGGGCGCCAGCGCAAAGACGCGGGGTGTCGCGCTCGGATCAAACATCTCCGGCCTCCGCCAACAGCGTTTCGGCCAGCGTGATACCGCCGGGATGGCCCACGTCGCACCAGCGGCCGGGGTATTCCAGCGCGAACAGGCGGCCACGCGCCAGCATCCTGTCCCAGACCCGGTTGAGCGAGAACACCTCTTCTTCGATCTCGTCCAGAAGATCGGTGCGCAGGATCTGCGCCCCGCCATAGATCAGCCCCGGACCCCGCGTTATGCGCCCCTCTGTGTCCATCGCGAAATCGCCCGCGCCCTGGTGGCCCAGCGCCCGGTCCGGGGGCACGCAGATCAGCAGCGCGTCCATCTCCTCCGGCTCCCACGCCGCGCGGAGCAGCTCCATCGGGTTCGGTCCGGCCCAGATCGCATCGGTATTGAGGGTAAAGACCGGCCCCGGACCCAGCAGCGGCCGCGCGGCGCGCAGACCGCCGCCGGTATCGAGGATGTTCGGCGTCTCCTGCGACAGCGCGATGCCCAGCGGTTCCAGGTGCGCGCGCAGCATCTCGGGCTTGTAGTGAAGGTTCGCCACCACGCGCGGCAGCTCCAGTGGGCGGACCAGCTCCAGCGCATGGTCGATCAGTGGGCGGCCCGCCACCTCGACCAGCGGTTTCGGCCGGTCGCGGGTCAACTCGCCCATGCGGGTGCCGAACCCGGCGGCGAACAGCATGGCGGCCTGCGGGCGCGCGGTCATTGCGGCCTCAGTTTGGCAAGCGCCTCGGGCGTGGGGGCCGGAAGCGCCTCGAGCAGCAGCTCGGCGACCGGAGCCAGCGCGGGGTGTTCGAGGTCGCGCAGCAGATGCGCCCAGACCGCCGGGATCAGGTCGACATAGTGCGGCTTGCCGTAATCGGTGGCGAGCCGGGCAAAGACGCCGAGGATGCGCAAGGCCCGCTGGGCGCCCAGCACCGCGTAGGCGGTGCGAAAGGCGTGATCGTCCAATCCGGTGGCCGAAACGTACAATTCGGTCATCGCCAGCTCGATCCCCGCCGGCACCTCGCGGCGGACATCCTGCAACAGCGAGACGAGGTCATAGGCCGGGTGGCCCAGCATGGCATCTTGGAAATCCAGCAGGCCGACGCGGGCGGGACCGGCGCGCTCGGGCAGCCAGATCAAGTTCTCGGCATGGTAGTCGCGCAGCGCCACCACCTGGCGCCCGCCGGTGGTCTTGCGCAGGATGTCCTCGAACCGAGGCAGGAACCGGGTCAGCGCCGCGCCGCCGTCGTCCCCCGTGATCCCCATCCGGTACTTGCGAAAGGCGAGGGCAGAGAGCTCGGCCATCAGCGGCGGTGCATAGGGCGCCAGATCGGGCAGCGGTGCATCGAACAGCGTGACCAGAACCTGCGTCGCGGCCTCGTAGAGTTGGCGCTCGGGCGCGGGATCGGCCTCGAGCACTCGGGCGAACAGAGCGTCGCCCAGATCCTCGAGCAGCAGAAAGCCGGTTTCGGCATCCTCAGCGTGGATCTGCGGCGCGCTCAGTCCCTGGTCGCGCAGGTACTGCGCGATGGCGGTGAAGGGGCGCACATCCTCACCCTTGTCGGGGGGCGCGTCCATCAACACGGCGCTTTGCCCGGTAACAGGATCGGTCAGCCGTTCGTAGCGGCGGTTGGAGGCATCGCCGGCCAGCGGCGCGCGGGTCGCCTGCGCCCAGTCGGTGGTGGCGAGAAAGCTGTCGGCCAGGGTGCTTCGGTCAGTCATTGGCGGTCTCATGCAGGGGGGTCAGAACCTCGGCCCAGCGTGGGGTCGACCAGTCGAGCGTAAGGTGGCGACGCTCCGGGTCCGTGGTATCGGGTTCAAAGGTGATGCGCAGCGCATCGGGCGGGGTGAGCGGACCCAGTTTCTCGGGCCATTCGATCAGGCAGATTTCATGCTCCATCGCCTCGGCGAGGCCAAGCTCCTCGACCTCCTCGGGCGCCGACAGCCGGTAGAGATCGGCATGCCAGAGCGCGCCGGCGCTTGTGTCGTAGGTCTGCACGAGGGTGAAGGTCGGCGAGGGGATGTCCTCGGGGACGTCCAGCAGCGGCTGGATCAGGGTGCGGGCGAAATGGGTCTTGCCGGCGCCGATCGGGCCGTCGAGCAGCAGGCAATCGCCCGGACGCAGCAGCGCGCCCAGCCGGGCCGCCAGACGGGCGGTCGCCTCTGGTGAATCGAGCGAAAGGGAGAGGGGTGGTCGGATCATGGCGCCACAATGGCGCCGCCGCCGCCGGGCCGCAAGCCGGATCACCGCTGCTCGGCGTCCACCGGTTGTGCGGAAAGGGCGGGCCCGGTCGCGGGCGACGGTGTGGTGACGAATTCGACCATGGTCGCGCCGTTCTGGATCGGGCGCACGGTGCAATTGAGATGCTGGCCGTCGCGCATCCGCACCTCGGCGCGCCAGTCGCTGCGATGCTCGCGCGAGGAGACGAAATCGCGCAGCTCTCCCCAGGCCGGGGTGGCGTGACACTTGTCCTGCCAGCCGCGTGTTGCATCGACCACGGTGAACTGGGCAAAGCTGCTGTCGGGGTCCACCGCCCAGAGATCGCGGTAGGCCGCGTTGCAAAAGGTCAGCGTTCCGTCGGGTGCGAACACCGCGATGGCCCGGTCCAGCGCGTCGAGAACCGCCTGGTTCTGTTCCAGTTCGGCGCGAAACCGGCGGGTGAGCGTGACCTTGGCGGTGATGTCCTCGAACAGGAAGGCGACGGCGCCGTCCGGGTGGGGCCGACCGCTGACCGAATAGGTCGAGCCGGAGGGCAGCGACCAGGTTTCCTGGTACTGGCCGCTGGCGGCGGCCTCGACCAGATCGGCGAGTTTCTTGCGCCAGGAGACGTAATCCCTGGGTTCCGGCATCATAGCGCTGTCGCGCAGCCGGTCGAAGAAACTCAGCAGGCTGGGGCGGCTGGACAGGAACTCGGCCGGCAGCGCGGTGAGGTCGATCAGCGCCGGGTTGAACAGCGCCAGTTGCCGGGTGCGGTCAAAGATCGCCAGCCCGATCGACAGTTGCGCGAAGGTCTTGGTCAGGGTCTGGACGAAATTGCGCTGGGCGGCCTCGGCATCGACGACGGCGTTGACGTCGGTGGCATAGCACAGGTGCCCGTTCTTGTGGCGGATCGTCCAGACGTCATACCACAGCTTGTGGTCCTCGCCCTCGACGGTGACGGATTGGCGCTGCTTGCGGCGCGTCGATGCATCGGAAAGCAGGTTCGGGAACAACGGGCAGGCGGTGTCGGCGCCGCGCCCGCGCGCCTTGCGGACCAGCGCGGCATAGGCGGTGTTGCACCAGGTCACCCGCCCCTCGTCGTCGACACGCCAGGCCGGATAGGGGGCGGCGCTGGTGGCGGTGCGCAGGATCTCGAGCTCGCGCGCCAGGGGCGGCAGGTCGGCGTTGGACATCGGTTCCCCGGCGCGCAACTGCACCCGGGTGATCCCGTCCACCCATTCGCACATCGCCTCGCCCGGGGGATCCCCGTCCAGCGCGGGAACCGAGAGCCGGCCGGCCTCGCGCACCTGTTCGGGGTCCTGCGGAAAACTGGGATAGCTGGGCAGCAGCACCTCGCGCAGCGCTCCCCAGGAAACGTTGTCCGCCGGGTCGCCGACAAAGGCCCGGGCGGAGGAAGATGCGTCGATCAGCTCGGTTCCGTCGAACAGGAACACCGGGTCTCGGTCCGGCCCGGTTCCGCGTGGCGCGGATCGCACCGGCGATGGCGCGCGCGCCGACGGCGACAGCCACAGGGCCGCCAGCATCGCGGTGGCAAGGCAGATCGCGACAAGCGCCGCCCCTTCGCCGAAAGTGATGTCAAACATGCCCGCTGTCCCCGGTTGCCGGCGGTATCGTCCAGTCTGGGGCCAAAAGGGTTAAAACGAGTTTAACCATTTTATCCCATTGCCTGGCCTGACGTCCCCGGGCGCGGATCATGCCTTGATCGGGCGGTTGGCGCCAAGGGGCAGAGCAAATTCGCCCTGTTGCGCGTCGATCTTGCTGCGGGGCCAGACCAGCTGGACGATCGCGCCGCTCTGGTCGGGGCGGATCGGCACCGTCTTGTACGGGTCGAGCCCGTTGAAGAAACTGAGCGTCGCGCCCGAGCGTTCCAGCAGCGTCTTGGCGATGAACAGGCCCAGGCCCATGCCCTCGTATCCGGGGCGGTCGGTGTTGTCCTGGGTGTCATGGGCCTCGGGCTGTCCGCTCCGGCGGCGCACGAAGGGGTCGCCGATGCGTCCGATCACCTGCGTCGGAAAACCATGTCCGTCGTCAATGATCCGGACCCGGATCTCGTCGTCTGTCCATGTCATCTCGACCCAGACGTTGGCTTCGGCGAAATCCACCGCGTTCTGGATCAGGTTGCGCAGCCCGTGGATCACTTCGGGCAGGCGCAGGATCGCCGGTTGCTGGGGGTCGGCCCCCTCGCCCGGCTCGGCGCTGAAATGGATGGTCTTGCCGCGCTGCATATGCGGTTCGGCGGCCTCGCGCAGCACCGCGCTGAGCGGCGCCTGGCGCAGGTGCAGGTCATCTTTTCCGGCGCGGCCCATGTCGCGCAGGATGTCGCGGCAGCGGTCGGCCTGTTCGCGGATCAGTTCCGCGTCCTCGCGCAGCTCGGGCTGGTCCTCCAATTCCTCGATCAGTTCCGAACTGGTGAGCTTGATCGTCGCCAGCGGCGTGCCCAGTTCATGCGCGGCGGCGGCCACGACACCGCCCAGGTCGGTCAGCTTCTGCTCGCGCGACAGCGCCATGTGGGTGGCCGAGAGTGCCTCGGACATGGTCTGCATTTCCGAGTTGATGCGGAACGAATAGGCCCCCATGAACACCGCCGCGATGATGATGGCGGCCCAGTTGCCGAAAATGAATATGTCGGGGACGCGCAGGATGAACCCCTCGGCGGTGCGCAGCGGCAGGTTGAACTGCGCCAGCAGCGTGACCAGAAGGATCGCGGTGCCGCCGACGATCAGCGCGGCCCGCAGCCCCAGGACATTGGCGGAGATCGTGACCGGCGCCAGCAACAGCAGCGCGAAGGGGTTGTTCAGCCCGCCGGTGAGATACAGCAGGAACGCCAGTTGCAGCAGGTCGTAGAGCACCATGAGAAAATTCTCGAACTCGGACAGCCGCTTGTTTTCCGGGAACAGGAACATGGCGCTGACGTTGACGGCCACGGAAATGCCGATCGCCAGGTAGCACAGCAAAAGCTCGATCTGCAGGTGATACATCTGCTGGGCGGCGGTGATCGCGCCGACCTGGCCCGCGATCGCGACCCAGCGCAAAAGAATAAGAGTGCGCAGCCGGATCCAGCTGCTGCGCTCCTGGCCGCGCCAAATGCCCACATTGGATTCCGGCATGATCCGCCTAAGTCAGTTGCATCGGCTGAGGACGGTGATAGGTCTCCTGCCGCGAAGGATCAACAATTCTTGTTTCGAAGGCCCCATCATGACCCGCATTTATGCCATCATTGCCGCCGTTCTCGTCGCCGTCGGGCTGGGCGCCCTGTGGTTCGTCAGCCGCCCCGCCGGGGGGGACGACCAGTTCGCCCAGTGTCGCACCACCAAGGTCGCCGGCGGCAGCAGCCAGATCGGCGGTCCGTTTGAACTGGTCAATTCCAAGGGCGAGACGGTGACCGACAAGGATGTGATCACCGGGCCGTCGCTGCTGTATTTCGGTTATACCTATTGCCCGGATGTCTGCCCGCTGGACAATTCGCGCAATGTCGAGGCGATCGACATCCTCGAGGAGCGCGGCAAGATGGTGACGCCGGTCTTCATCTCGGTCGATCCGGAGCGCGACACCCCCGAGGTTGTGGGCGATTTCGCGGCCAACCTGCATGAGCGCATGATCGGCCTGACCGGCAGCCCCGAGCAGGTCAAGGCGGCCAGCAAGGCCTACAAGACCTATTTCAAGCGCCAGGACGAGGGCGACGAGGACTATTACCTGATCGACCACTCGACCTTTTCCTACCTGGTGCTGCCCGAACATGGCTTTGTCGAGTTCTTTCGCCGCGACCTGACACCCGAGCAACTTGCCGACGGGATCGGCTGTTTCGTCGACAACATGTAGTCTCGGGGCGGTTGCCGGCTTTGGGCGTTTGACCTTTGTTCCTGCGCTGCTATTAGTCATTGACAGGCAAAATATAGCGAGCCCGCAAAGGAGTGCGCATGGTCGGACCAGCTTTGAGCGAGATCGGGGAGGACAGATCCCTGATGCTCGTCGATGATGACGAGCCGTTTCTGCGACGGCTGGCCAAGGCGATGGAGAAGCGCGGTTTCGAGATCGAGACCGCCGGATCGGTGGCTGCCGGCAAGGCGATCGCCACGGCGCGGCCGCCGGCCTATGCGGTGGTCGACCTGCGGCTCGAGGATGGCAACGGGCTCGACGTGGTCGAGGTGCTGCGTGAAAAACGCCCCGACAGCCGGGTCGTGGTCCTGACCGGATACGGCGCCATCGCCACCGCCGTCGCCGCGGTCAAGATCGGTGCGACCGATTACCTGTCCAAGCCGGCGGATGCCACCGACATCGTCAACGCCCTGCTGGCCAAGCCCGACGAACTGCCGCCACCGCCGGAGAACCCGATGAGTGCGGACCGCGTGCGCTGGGAGCATATCCAGCGGGTCTATGAGCTGTGCGACCGCAATGTCAGCGAGACCGCGCGGCGGCTGAACATGCACCGGCGCACCCTGCAACGCATTCTGGCCAAGCGCAGCCCGCGCTGAGGGATCGGTGATGACAGAGGCGGATCCGCTCGGACCCGAGAGCCAGCCGCTGCCCGAGGGTGGCTGGTCGGAACAGATCGTCACGCTCGAGGGCGCCACGGTCGTGCCCCCCGACGAAAGTGCCTTTGTCCAGCCGGCCGGCATTCTGGACCGCGACGGGCGCTATTGCCCGCATGGTGCGCTTTGGCGCAAGTACCGGCCGCTGACCACCGAGCCGCCGAAGCCCGATGGGGTTACGGCGACCCTGCCGGGCCGCTGGCTCTGGGGTGGGGTGCTCTGGGCGCATTTCGGACATTTCCTGGTGGAAAGCACTGCGCGGCTCTGGGCGCTGGACCACCTCGACGCCCCGGTCGACGGCATCCTGTTCATCCCCAAGCGCCCACGCGTGGGAGAGATGGTGCGCGGCTTCCAATCTGATTTCATCGGGCAGATGGCGCCGGGCCTGCCGATCAAGGTGGCGGCGGAACCGATGCAGGTCGAGGAACTGGTGGTGCCCGGCCAGGGCTTTGGCTTGGGCAAGATCACCGCCGGTACGCAAAAGTTCCGCGATGCGATCCATTCCCGCTTCGCGCAGGATGTGGCGGCGGAAGGGCCGGAAAAACTCTATATCTCGCGGTCACAACTCGGGCTCGGCAAGGGCGGGCTGCTGGGTGAGGAGCGGCTGGAAGAGCTGCTGATGGATGAGGGATACGAGATCTTTCACCCGCAGAACCACGATATCGTCACCCAGCTGGCCCGCTACAAGGCGGCAAAACAGGTGATCGCGGCGGATGGCTCGGCGTTGCACCTGTTCGCGATGGTGGGCCGGGCCGATCAGCCGGTGGCGATGATCCTGCGGCGCAAGTCGGGGGCCAACAACCTGCTGGCGCTGAACGTGGCACATTTCTGCGGCTCGAACCCGGTGGTGATCGAGGCGTTGCGCACCGAATGGGTCAAGGCCAGGCAGAAGAAATCCAACCGGCTGTCGTTCGGCGAGCTGAACCACGCCGGGCTGGGCCGGGCGCTGGGCGAGGCCGGCTTCGTGCGCAAGGGGCAGGACTGGCCGGTGCTCAGTGAAGAGGAACGGCAGAAGATCCTGTCGGACAAGGGGCTGGGTGGAAACGGCGATTTTGTCGAGTCACCCCATTACAAGAAACGACGCATCCGTGCCCTGCGGCAGGCCCGCCGCGCCGACCGCGCCGAGACGGCGTCCTAGCCGAGGTCTGCGATCAGCGCCGCGTGCCGCGCGGTATAGGCGGCGCGCACCTCTTTCGGCGGACGCAGGCGGATATCCAGGTCTGCAATCAACGTCCTGTCGGGCTTGCCAAAGAACCTGTCGGCCTCGGACTCGGCAAAGCCGGCGATCCGGACCGCCTCCATCCAGGCGCTGATGCGGTCGGCCTTCTTGATCTGGCGTTTCACCTTGATAGGGATCGCGGCCGGAAGGCCGAAGCGGATATGGATCGCCGCCGCCAGCCGCGCGTCCAACTCGCCATAGCTGGGGCCCACCGCTGCCTTGACCGGAGAGATCATGTCGCCGATCACGTATTCGGGCGCATCGTGCAGCAGCGCCGCCAGCCGCCATTTCACCGGTGCCCCGGGGGCGATGCGGGCGAACAGGTCCTCGACCAGCAGCGAATGCTCGGCCACCGAATAGGCATAATCACCCCGCGTCTGGCCGTTCCAGCGCGCGACGAAGGCCAGGCCGTGGGCGATATCCTCGATCTCGATATCCACCGGCGTCGGGTCCAGCAGGTCGAGCCGGCGGCCGGAGAGCATGCGTTGCCAGGCGCGGGGCTGTTTCATTCGGGTCACCATCTGGTTCGCGGGTGGACGCTTTCTGACCGTTTGGGCGACGCGGCGCAACGGCGTTTGCCACAGGTCGGGCGGTTTCCGGGCGCAGGCATTGTTCCCGAGGGGTCCCGATGGTATCTGCCGGGCCAAGGACCGCATTCAGGGAACGACAAACATGGCAACAGATTACATCGTCAAGGACATTGCACTGGCCGATTTCGGGCGCAAGGAACTGGACATCGCAGAGACCGAGATGCCGGGCCTGATGGCCCTGCGCGAGGAATACGGCGAGGCACAGCCGCTGAAAGGCGCGCGGATCGCGGGCTCGCTGCACATGACGATCCAGACCGCCGTGCTGATCGAGACCCTGGTCGCACTGGGCGCCGAGGTGCGTTGGGCGTCGTGCAACATCTTCTCGACCCAGGACCACGCCGCCGCTGCAATCGCCGCCAGCGGCGTGCCGGTGTTCGCCGTCAAGGGCGAGACGCTGGAAGAATACTGGGATTATGCCGATCGCATCTTCGACTTCGAGGGCGAGGGCGCCAACATGATCCTCGACGACGGTGGTGATGCCACGCTCTACATCCTGATGGGTGCCCGCGTCGAAGAGGGCGAGACCGACCTGATCGAGACGCCGACCAGCGAGGAAGAGGTCGCGCTGTTCGCCCAGATCAAGAAGCGGATGGAGAAGAGCCCGGGCTGGTTCGTCAAGCAGCGCCACCTGATCCAGGGTGTCAGCGAGGAAACCACCACCGGCGTGCATCGCCTGTACAAGATGATGGAAAAGGGCCACCTGCCCTTCCCCGCCATCAACGTGAACGACAGCGTCACCAAGTCGAAGTTCGACAACAAGTACGGCTGCAAGGAATCGTTGGTCGACGGCATCCGCCGCGCCACCGACACCATGATGGCCGGCAAGGTCGCGCTGGTCTGCGGCTATGGCGACGTGGGCAAGGGCTCGGCCGCCTCGCTGCGTGGCGCAGGTGCCCGTGTGAAGGTGACCGAGGCGGACCCGATCTGTGCGCTGCAGGCGGCGATGGACGGGTTCGAGGTGGTCCTGCTGGAGGATGAGGTTGCCCATGCCGACATCTTCATCACCACCACCGGCAACAAGGACGTGATCCGCATCGAGCACATGCGCGAGATGAAGGACATGGCCATCGTCGGCAACATCGGCCACTTCGACAATGAGATCCAGGTCGCCGCGCTGAAGAACCACAAGTGGACGAACATCAAGGACCAGGTGGACATGATCGAGATGCCCTCGGGCAACCGCATCATCCTGCTGTCCGAGGGACGTCTGCTGAACCTCGGCAATGCCACCGGGCACCCCAGCTTCGTGATGTCGGCCAGCTTCACCAACCAGGTGCTGGCGCAGATCGAGCTGTTCACCCGTGGCGAAAATTACAAGAACGAGGTTTATATCCTGCCCAAGCACCTCGACGAAAAGGTCGCACGCCTGCACCTGAAGAAGATCGGTGTGAAACTGACCCAGCTCAGCGCGGAACAGGCGGATTATATCGGGGTGCCGCCCGAAGGCCCGTTCAAGCCCGAGCATTATCGCTACTGATCCGATTTCACGGGTCGGAACAGACGCCGCGGGACCTGGGTCGCGCGGCGTTTTCCGTTGCCGGGCCCGACGGGGAAGATCCCCGCAAAAATCCCTTTGTGCCGCCTGAAATCATCGGTACTCTCCCCCGGACGGCCTCAGGATGTCCTGGCGCCGAAACGAAACTTTGTGCGACCGGTTACGATGGGAGAAAATTCATGGGCAAACGCGACGAGCTGATCGCGAAATACGCGGAAGACCTTGAGAAGAAATGTGGCATGACGCCCGATATGGACCTGCTGACCAAGGTCACCATCGGCTGCGGCCCGGCGATCTACAACGCCGACGCCTCCACCGTGGCCGGCAGCCAGCCCAGCGAGCTGGAGACCGTCAAGGAAAACTTCCTGATGAAAAAGCTCGGCCTGCCTGACGGGCCGGAGCTGATGGAGGCCATCAACAAGGCCATCGAAACCTATGGCCAGTCCGAGCGCAACAAGTACCGCGCCGTGATCTACTACATGCTGACCAAGCAGTTCGGCAAAGAGTCGGTCTACGGCTGAGACCGCCTGCGGCCGGAAACGGTGTCGCAGCGCAGGTTCAGGACAAGTTCGGTGCGCTTTTCGCCCTGTCGGGAGGCGCACCGTGAGCGGGTATGGCGCGAGGTGACGGTTTGAGCAGTGACGCGCGCGCATGATTTCACCGCGATCCGCGCGGCCCTTGCCGACCGGCGATACCTGTTGGTGGCGGTCGCCCTTTGGTATCGCGACGATCAGGGCGCGGTCTGGCTGGACGTGTCCTGGTGCCGTGACCTGATCGGCCATCTGGACTATCTGCAGGACCTGACCGTTCTGGCGCCCTGCCGCCCCCTCCCCGATCCGTGCCCCGACAACCTGCGCCCGCTGGGCGAGGTTCCGGGGCTGCGGTTTGTCGAGTTTCCCTATCCGGATTCGACCCTGCGAGCGCTGCTTCGGGCTCCGGCCATGGTCGCGGCGGCGTGGCGAGCGGTGCGGGGGGCGGATATCGTGCACAGCGGTGCGGCGGGCTGGCCCTTGCCACCCGGGTTCTTCGTCAACCCGATCGCCGTCCTGCTCCGCCGTCCGTTGGTGATCGTGATCGAAAGCGCGTTCTGGCGGCTGACCGGGCCGGGGCCACATGGGGCGCTGCGCCGGTTTCGTGCCCGGATGACCGAGGCGCTGGCGCGCTGGTCGATCCGACGGGCGCGCCTCACGGTGCTGACGCACGAGGGGTATCGCGACAGCCTGGCGTGCGACGCAAAGGGCGAGGTCATGGTCATTCCCGCCAGTTGGATCGACGCCGAAATGGTGGTGTCCGAGGCGGCGGCCAAGAGTGACCGCAGCGGACCTGTGCGGCTGTTGCTGGCGGCGCGGATGACCCCGGAAAAGGGCATCGCCGATGCGCTGGACGCGCTGGAGCGGGCCGGACCCGGCCTGTCTCTGACGGTGATCGGTGAGGGACCGTTGCGCGACCGTGTCGCCGAGGCGGCTGCGCGATTGGGGGACGACCGTCTGCGCCTTCTGGACCCGGTCCCCTACGGCCCGAAATTCTTCGACCTGCTGCGCGCCCATGATGCGGTGCTTGTGCCCACCCTCAGCGACGAGCAGCCGCGCATACTCTACGATGCGTTTTCACAGGCAAGACCGGCCTTGGCGACCTCGACTTCCGGCCACCGCGAGGCGGCGCGCGAAGGCGAAACCGCCTGGTGCTATCCGCCGGGGGATGTCGCGGCGCTTACCGCGCTGATGAACCGGGCGGCCTCGGATCCGGGCGCGCTGCGGGCGATGGGGCCCGCCGCCCGCATGATGGCGCTGAGCCACACGCATCAGGGCATGCATTTCACGCGGGCGCAAAAGCTGGCCGATTTGTTCGGCGGTGCGTGACGATCAGGGCGCGACCCCGGCCAGGGCGCAGATCACCGTCCACTCGGCCTCGCTTACCGGCTGGACCGACAGGCGGGAATTTTTCACCAGCACCATGTCCTGCAACCGCGGGTCGGATTTGATCTGGTCCAGCGTCACCGGGGTTGCGACCGGGCGCAGCGCCTTGATGTCCACGCATTCCCAGCGGGGATCGTCGGTGGTGCTGTCCGGATGCGCCTCGGCGCAGACCTCGACCAGCCCGACGATCGCCCGCTCCTTTTGCGAGTGGTAGAAGAAGCCCTTGTCGCCCAGCTTCATCTCGCGCATGAAATTGCGCGCTTGATAGTTGCGCACGCCGTCCCATTCCTCGCCTGCCTCGCCCTTGGCAAGCTGGTCGTCCCAGCCCCAGGTCGAGGGTTCGGATTTGAACAGCCAATAGGTCATCAGCCGACGACCTTTTTCCATTCGATCAGATCGACCTTGTCGAACAGACCGGCCTTGGCATAGGGATCATTGGCGGCCCAGCCCTCGGCCGCGGCCATGTCGGCCACGTCCAGGATCACCAGCGATCCGGCCATGTCGCCGTTCTCGATCAGCGGGCCGGCCTGGGCGACGACGCCGGTTTCCTCGATATAGGCAAGGTGCGCGCTGCGGTTGTCCTTGCGGATTTGCAGTGCGCCGGCTTTGTCACGGGCAATCAGGGCGATCAGCATGTCATTCCTCCTTGAGGGGTCGGGTCAAAAGCGCGGTCATCGCCGCGTCGAGGGTGAGTTTTCCGTCCAGCAGTCCGACCACGCAGGCGGTGATCGGCATGTCGAGGTGCATCGTTTCCGCCTTGGCCGCCACCGCCTGCGCGGTGGCTGCACCTTCGACGGTGATCGAGGGGTCGAACCCTTCGCCTCGGCCCAGCGACAGGCCCAGACGATAGTTGCGCGACCCTTCGGAGGTGCAGGTCAGGGCCAGGTCGCCGAACCCGGAGAGGCCCGCCAGCGTTTCGGCCTGCGCGCCGAGCGCCACGGCCATCCGCTGCATCTCGGCATAGCCGCGCGTCATCAGCGCCGCGCGGGCGCTTTCGCCCAAGCCTGCGCCGATCACCGCGCCGCAGGCGATGGCGATCACGTTCTTGAGCGCGCCGCCGAGCTCGGCCCCCACGGTGTCGGTGCTGCGATAGAGCCTGAGATTTGCGGTGTTCAGACCCTGTTGCAGGGATTTTGCCAGTCTGTCGTTGGAACAGGCCAGCGTCAGCGCGGTCGGCAGCCCGGCAGCGATGTCATGGGCAAAGCTTGGCCCGGTGAGCAGCGCAGGCTGTGCGTCTGGCAGGGCCTCGGCGATCACCGCGACCGGCCCCAGCCCGGTGCTCAACTCGATCCCCTTGCAACAGGCGACAAGGGTCTTTCCGGCCAGTATGTCGCCCTGCGTGACCAGAAGATCGCGCAGCTTTTGCATCGGAACGGCCAGCAACAGGGTCTTGTTTTCCGCCGCGACGCCGATATCGGCGGTCACTGTCAGCGCTGCAGGTAGGCTGTGCCCCGGAAGTCGCGCGGCGTTCTCCCGCGCCCCCTGCATGGCGCGCGCATGATCGGCCGACCGTGCCCAGAGGCACACCGGCCCGCGCCCGGCCAGCGAGATCGCCAGCGCCGTGCCGAAGGCGCCCGCACCGATCACCGAAACGCTCATGCCTTGGCCCCCTTCTTGCCGCCGCCGATCAGCGACGGGCTGGTGCGATCGAGCGGCCAGCGTGGACGGGCGGCGAGGGTCAGGTCATCGCGCGCGCCAGCGCGGAACCGTTCGATCCCGGCATAGGCGATCATCGCTGCGTTATCGGTGCAAAGGCGCAGCGGCGGCGCGGTAAACGTGACGCTTGTGTCGGCGCAAACCGTCTCTAACCCGGCGCGAATGGCCGAATTTGCGGCCACGCCGCCCGCCACCGCCAACAGCGGTGTTTCGGGCTGCTCTGCAAGATAGAGGCGCAAGGCGCGGCGGGTCTTTTCCGCCAGCACGTCAACAATCGCCTGCTGGAACCCGGCGCAAAGGTCGGCCCGGTCCGCGCGTGTCAGCCCGCCCTTTTCCGCCACCACCTGGTCGCGGGTGCGCATCAGCGCGGTCTTCAGCCCGGAAAACGACAGGTTGCAATCGTTCCGATCCAGCAGCGGGCGCGGAAAGCGAAAGCGTTTTGGATCGCCCTGTTTTGCCTCGGCCTCGACGGAGGGGCCGCCCGGTTGCGGCAGGCCCAGCAGCCGCGCCGCCTTGTCAAAGGCCTCGCCTGGGGCATCGTCGATGGTGCCGCCCAGCCGTTTGAAATCCTCCGGCCCGCGCACCACGAGATATTGGCAGTGCCCGCCGGAGACCAGCAACATCAGGTAGGGAAACGCGGCCGCATCGGTCAGGCGCGGGGTGAGCGCATGGCCCGCAAGGTGGTTTACCCCGATCAGCGGCAGCCCGGTCGCCGCCGCGATCCCCTTGGCGCACATCACGCCCGACAGCACCCCGCCGATCAGCCCCGGCCCGGCAGTGACCGCCACCGCATCCAGGTCGGCGAACCCGACCCCGGCCCGTTGCATCGCCTCGGCGACGCAGATGTCGACCTTTTCCGCATGCGCCCGGGCGGCCAGTTCCGGTACCACGCCGCCAAAGGCGCTGTGCACCTCGGTCTGGCCATAGACGATGGAGGACAGGATCTCGGCCCGCCCGTCGCCCTGACGCACCACGGCGGCCGCGGTATCATCGCAGCTGCTTTCCAGCCCCAGTATCGTGATCAGCTGTGCCATTGTTTCCGGCCGTTGCGTCGCGTTGCCTTGGCAGGTAACACTCCGAACCTTGGCAAACAATCCCGGGGGGAGCGATGCTGACGCTGCAGATGACACGCCCGCGCGCCGCGTCCGAGCGGTTCGTCGCCCGGATTGCCCCGGATCTGCGGCGACGGCTGCATGTCATCCATTCCCCGCTGATCAGGATCGTGTTTCTCCCGGACCCGGTTTCGTCTGGCGATGCGCGCGGGGTGATCTTTACCTCTGCCAACGGGGTGGCGGCGGCGCAGGCCGCCGGCTTGCGCCCTGCCCTGCCCGCCTATTGCGTCGGCGCGGCCACCGCCGGCGCGGCGCGGGACGCCGGATGGACCGTCGAAATGATCTGCGACACCGCCGATGCGCTGGTCGCGGCGCTGATCGACCGACGCCCGGACGCGCCGCTGTTGCACCTGCGCGGTCGGCACGCGCGCGGCGACGTGGCTGATCGGCTGACCGCCGCCGGGGTCGAGACCCGTGCGCAAGAGGTCTATGACCAGCAGTTGATCGACCCCAGCGAGGCGGCGCGGGTGGCGCTCGACGGGGCGGATCCGGTGATCGCGCCCTTGTTTTCACCCCGCACGGCGCGACATTTTGCCGATACCTGTGCAGGCAGGGCGCCGCTTTTCCTCGCCGCGATCAGCCGCGCGGCGGCGGAACCCCTTGAAAACATGGTCTATCGCGGGCTGATCGTGGCCAGACGGCCCGATGGCGCGGCGATGGTCACGGCGGTTGAAACCCTGGCCGCGCAGGCCACATCGGGTTGAGGCCCCCCGCGCCCCGCAGTAGTGTGGCGCGAGTTCTTTTGCCTAATCATTTGAGAATCGGAGGGGATTTCAGGGTGGCCGACAAGACCGATCCGAAACCCGACACGGACGTCGAAACAAATCCCCAGGCCGAGACCGGCCCCGAACAGGGGGGGCAGGCGACCGATCCCGCGTTGCAGCAAGAGCCCGCTGCGGAGATGATTGACACGTCGCCCGAGGAGGCGGAGGCACCTTCCGAAGCCGAAGCCGAAGCCGAAGCCGAAGCCGAAGCCGAAGCCGAAGCCGAAGCCGAAGCCGAAGCCGAAGCCGAAGCCGAAGCCGAAGCCGAAGCCGAAGCCGAAGCCGAAGCCGAAGCCGAAGCGGTGGAGCCCGCACCGCAGATCGTCGAGCGGGTGATCGAGAAGCGCGGCGGGTTTTTCCCGGCGCTGATCGGCGGGGTTCTGGCGGCGGCGCTTGGGTTTGTCGCGGCCCGCACCGAGATTCTCGACCCGGTCCTGCCCGCAGCGTTGAAATCCGGCACCTCCGGCGCGGCGATCACCGCGCTGCAATCGGATGTTTCCGCAACCTCCGATGCGTTGAGCGCGCTGCAGGGCCAGGTCTCGGGCCTCGATATTCCCGATCTGGCCCCGTTGGAGGCGAAACTTGGCGGCCTCTCCGATCAAATCACGGACAGCGCGGGTGCGCTGGACAGCCTGCGCACCGAGGTTTCCGACCTGTCAGGTCAACTCGCGGCGCTGGACAGCCGCCTGACCGAACTTGAAAAACGCCCGCTGACAGATGGCGCGGCGCCCGAGGCCGTCGCCGCCTATGAGCGTGAGCTTGCAGCGATGCAAGAGGCGCTGGCCGCCCAGCGGGCCGAGGTCGAAAAGATGGTCACCGACGCCCGCGAGACCGAGGCCCGGGCCTCGGAGGCGGCCCAGCTTGCCGCCAACCGCGCCGCCGTGGCCCGGTTGCGCGGGGCGCTGGACAGTGGCGCGCCCTTTGGCGGTATCCTGGAAGAACTGCGCACAGGCGGCGTTACCCCGCCCGATGCGCTGACCGCCAGCGCCGAGGGAGTGGTGACGATGGCCACCCTGCGTGACACCTTCGCCCCGGCGGCGCGCGAGGCCTTGGCCGCGGCCCGGGCCGGCACCGTCGAATCCGACCGCAGCCTTGGAAGCTTTCTGCGGCGCCAACTTGGCGCCCGCTCGGTCGAGCCGCGCGAGGGCGACGATCCGGACGCGATCCTGTCCCGCGCCGAGGCGGCATTGACCGAAGGCCGGTTGCAGCAGGCGCTGGACGAGATCGCCGCCCTGCCCGAGCCCGCCCGTGCCGCCCTGGCCGATTGGACCGCCCTGGCGCGCCTGCGCCTCTCCGCGCTCGGCGCCGCCGAGACCCTGGCGCAAAGCCTGAACACCAACTGAGGGGTCTGCGATGCTGTGGTCACTTCTGAAAATCCTGATCTTCGTCGCCGTCATTGCCGCACTGGCTCTTGGGGCCGGAATGCTGCTGGAAATGCGCGGTGGCTTGCAGATCACCGCGGCAGGCACCGAATACACGCTCGGGCCGCTGCAATCGGTGATCGCGCTGGTGGCGCTGGTGGTGCTGCTCTGGCTGCTGCTCAAGCTCGTCTCGCTGCTGGTGGCGACCTGGCGGTTCCTGAACGGCGATGAAACGGCGCTGTCGCGGTTCTTCGACAAGGGCCGGGAAAAGCGCGGCTACAAGGCGCTGGCCGATGGCATGATGGCGCTGGCCTCGGGCGAGGGGCGGCTGGCCATGGCCAAGGCGGCGCGCGCGGCGAAATACCTCGAGAAACCGGAACTGACCGACCTGCTCACCGCTCAGGCCGCCGAGATGGCCGGCGACACGAGGAAGGCCGCCGAGACCTACAAGAAACTGGTGACCAACGAGGCCACCCGTTTTGTCGGCGTGCGGGGGATCATGAAGCAGAAGCTGGCCGAGGGCGATCGCGACACCGCCCGCAAGCTGGCCGAGAAGGCGCTGGCGTTGCGGCCCCGGCACGAGGAGACGCAGGACGTTCTTCTCGACCTGCAGGCGCGGGCGCAGGATTGGGCCGGCGCGCGCAGCACCCTGTCGGCCAAGCTCAAATCGGGGAATTTGCCCCGCGATGTGTACAAACGCCGCGACGCGGTCCTGGCGCTCTCCGAGGCGCGCGAGGTGATGGACGAGGATATGCCGATCGAGGCGCGCGAACGCGCCATCGAGGCCAACCGCCTGTCGCCCGACCTGGTGCCGGCCGCCGCCCTGGCCGCAAGGGCCCATATCGCGCAAGGCAAGCCGCGGTTGGCGGTGCGGGTGCTGAAAAAGGCGTGGGAGGCCCAGCCGCACCCCGACCTGGCCGCCGCCTTTGCCGCGATCGCCCCGGACGAGTCCCCAGCGGAACGGCTGAAACGGTTCCAGACGCTGACGCGGATCAATCCGCAGGACCCCGAAACCCGGCTGCTGCTGGCCGAGCTGAACATCGTCGCCGAGGATTTCCCCGAGGCGCGTCGGGCGCTGGGCGACCTGGCCGAAAAGGCCGCCGATGCCCGCCCGCTGACGCTGATGGCGGCGATCGAACGGGGCGAGGGGGCCGAGGACAAGGTGGTGCAGGGCTGGCTGGCCCGGGCGCTGAGCGCGCCGCGCGGCCCGCAATGGGTCTGTGACAACTGCAACCACATCCACGCCGAATGGGCACCGTTCTGTGAGTTCTGCCACAGCTTCGACACGCTGAGTTGGACCACGCCGAAGATGCCCGAGATCTCCAGCGCGATGGGCGGGGCGATGCTGCCGCTGATCGCCGGACGGCTCGAGGACCAGCGCGCCACCCCGGACGAAACCCCGGAGGCGGAAGAGGTGGAAATGCCCGAGGCCGAACTGCTGGAGGCCGAAGAGGTGACGGAGGACGGGCGAGAGGCGAAATAACCCCTTTCCTGCCCCGCGCGGCGGTGCTATGAGCGCTCCGCACCAGGGCCGCTGTAGCTCAGCTGGTAGAGCACGTCATTCGTAATGATGGGGTCGGGGGTTCGAGTCCCTTCAGCGGCACCACTGGATTTCCCGGATCAGAATTGACGATCACGCGATAGCACCGCGTTTGCGATGCCCAGATTTTGGCCGGGCATGCAGGGTTTGGTCATCGTGGATCCGGGGGCGCAGAAACGCCGCCTCAGCCGATCTCGGCCATCACCTTGTCGAGTGCGCGCGACAGCGTGTCGAGGGCGCCGTCAAGCTCGTCCTCGGTGGCGATTAAGGGCGGCGCCAGCAGCAGGTGGTCGCCCAGGCGACCGTCGCGGGTGCCGGCCATGGGATAGCAGATCAACCCCTCGGCAAAGGCGGCTTTCTTGAGCTTGCCCGCCAGCCCCAGCGCCGGATCGAAGGGAGTTTTGGTGGTGCGGTCGGCGACGAATTCCATTCCCCAGAACAGCCCGCGCCCGCGGATGTCGCCCACGTGCGGGTGCTGGGCAAAGCGCGCGCGCAGCTGCCGTTCCAGGTAGGCACCGCGCGCGCGGACCTGTGCCACGAGGTCGTTGTCGAGCAGTTCGCGCAGCACGGCGAGCCCGGCGGCGGCGGCGACCGGGTGGCCCAGGTAGGTGTGCCCGTGCTGAAAGAACCCGCTGCCGTCGGCGATGGTGTCATAGATCGCGCGGGTGCAGAGCATCGCGCCGATCGGTTGGTATCCCGCGCCCAACCCCTTGGCGATGCAGAGGATATCGGGATCTACCCCCTCGGCCTCGCAGGCGAAGAGATGGCCGGTCCGGCCCATGCCGCACATCACCTCGTCGAGGATCAGAAGCACGCCGTATTTGTCGCAGATCTCACGGATGCGTTTGAAATAGCCCGGCGCGGCGGGCACCGCGCCCATGGTGGCGCCGACCACCGGCTCGGCCATGAAACCCATGACGGTATCGGGGCCCAGCCGCAGGATCTCGTCCTCCAGTTCCTGTGCGGCGCGTAGCCCGTAGTCCTCGGGGCTCTCGTCCTCGGCGCGGTCGGTGTATTCGTTGCAGGGCGCGATGTGGCTGACCTCGATCAAGAGCGGCGCGAATTGCGTCCGCCGCCAGGCATTGCCCCCGGCCGAGAGCGCGCCAAGCGTGTTGCCGTGATAGCTTTGCCGCCGGGCGATCAGGTGGCGGCGCTGCGTCTCGCCCTGTTCGGTAAAATACTGCCGCGCCAGCTTGATCGCGGATTCGGTCGCCTCGGAGCCGCCGGACACCAGGTAGACCCGGTCGATGTCACCCGGCGCATGGGCGATCAGCAGATCGGCGAGCTGTTCGGCCGGATCCGAGGTGAAGAACCCTGTATGGGCAAAGGCAAGCTGGTCGACCTGGTCCTTGATCGCCTGCCGCACCCGGTCGTTGGAATGCCCAAGGCAGGAAACGGCGGCGCCGCCGGAGCCGTCGAAATAGCGTTTGCCATCGGTGTCGATCAGGAAGCACCCCTCGCCATGGCTGGCGGTGGGCGGGTTGGCGTGACAGTGGCGGGGGAAGATGTGGCTCATAGCGCGGTCCTTTCCAGTTCATCGACGAGGCGGGCGACCGAGTCGGCGTTGTCGCGCAGCGGGGTGCCGTCCGCGTCGGTCAGGTTGTTCTCGAACCCCACGCGCAGGTCACCGCCCTGGCGGGCGGCCTCCAGCAGGCAGGCATGTTCGGCGGGGCCGAAGGCGCAGATCATCCAACGCCCGGGCGGTTTCGCCGCCAGCAGCGGGGTGAGGTCGGCGGGGGTCGCGACCTGCCCGGTGGCATAGCGACCCAGAACCAGCAGCGTGCTGTCCTGTCCGGGACGCACGATGCCCTGTGCCTGCCAGCGGGCGAGGAGGGCGGCATCCTCGGCATCATAGAGGATGTGCTGCACCTCGGTCCCGGCGTCGGCGCAACTGGCATAGACCCGCGGGGCGAGGGCCTCGTTGCGCGCGATCTCGCGCACCGAGATGCTGGCCCAGCGCGGTTTCAGCCGTGTTAGACACGAAAACTGCGCCTCGACATCAAAGATGCCGGCGGACTCGGTGGTGATCTGAACGCGAAGGTCGGGCACGGCGTGGGCCAGTTCGGCCAGTGCCTCGGTATATCGCCCGGCATCAAGGGAATGCCGCCCGTCATCGTCGCGCACATGCAGGTGCAACGCGTCGGCGCCGGCTGCGTGACAGGCGCGGGCGGTTTCGACGATCTCGGGGATCGTGACGGGCAGGGCGGGGTGATCGGCCTTGCCGCGCCGGGCGCCGTTGGGGGCCACCATGATCAGGGGTCGGGTCATCGCGTTATCCTTTCATCCTTGCGCCGTCAGGGTCGTAAAGCGGGCCATGCACCACCGTGGCGGCATGAAGGGTGCGGGCGATGTCCACCATGACCCGGGTCCCGTCGGCGGGCAGCCCGGCGGACATATGTGCCAGCGCCACGGGCCGCCCGATGCGGTAACCGAAGGCGCAGGAAGTGGTCTGGCCGATGATCTGCCCGTCAAGGAGGATCGGTTCGTGCCCCAGCGGCACCGCATCCGCATCGTCGAAGCGGAGCGAGGTGATGCGGGGTGTTGCGCCGCTTTCGCGGGCCTCGGCCAGGGCCTCGGCGCCGATGAACCCGCCCTTTTTGCGGGTGGCGAAATCCAGCCCGGCGGCGATCGGGGTCACGTCGCTGTCCAGCTCGTGCCCCATGGCGCAAAAACCCTTTTCGATCCGCATGGAGGTTTGCGCGTAGAGACCGGCGGGCACCGCCCCGGCTTTGGTCAGCGCGGCATAAATCATTCGCGCACTCTCGGCCCGGCAGGTGATCTCCCACCCCGCCTCGCCGACATAGGACAGCCGCGCGGCGCGGACGTGGTGGCCGGCGATATGGGCTTCTCCGTGCTTGAAATAGCCGATCCCGGCCAGCTCCGGCGCGCCGACCTCACCGGCGATGCGGGCGGCCTCGGGGCCCATCAGGCCGAGCACGGCATAGTCCTCGGTGCTGTCGGTGAGGGTCACGTCGAACCCCTCGGCGTGGCGGCGGAACCAGGCGAGGTCGCGCTTGATCGCGTTGGTGCCGGTGAACAAGCGGTAATGATCCGGTGCAATGCGCTGGGCGGTGAGGTCGGATTCAAATGTGCCGCGCGCGTTCAGCACGGCGGTATAGATCACCGACCCGGGCGCGCGCGCCATGAAACCGGCGCAGCAGTGCAGCAGAAAGGCCTCGGCCTCCGGTCCCTTGACCTCGATCTTGCCGAAGGGAGAGGCATCGAAGATCGCGGCACGTTCATGCGCGGCGGTAACCTCGGCGCGGACATTCTCGAACCAGTCGGGGCGGCCGAAGGTGGGGCGCGGCTCGGCCGTCTTGTTGAAATAGAGCGGCCGTTCCCAGTCATAGACCTGGCCCATATGCGCCTTGGCGTCGCGGTACGCGGCATCCAGCGGCAGGCGCCGCAGATCGCGCGCGGTGGCGGGTTGCCGACCCGGATAGGCGATCTCGTAATGGGTGCCGAGAATCTCGGGCGCGCGGGCCATCAGGTGGTCGAGCGAGTTGAACACCGGGGCAAAGCGCTTGGCGTCGGCCTCGGACAGGTCATAGGCGGTATGGCCGTGCACGATGCAATGGGCCAGGTTCATGCCCGCACCTCCGCCAGAGGCGATGCCGACCGAATTCATGCCGCAACCCAGGAACAGACCCTGTGTTTCCGCGGTTTCGCCCAGCATGAAGGTGCCGTCGGGGGTGAAACTCTCGGGGCCGTTGAGCAGCATCTTGACCTCGGCCGTTTCCAACGCTGGCAGCCGATGCAGCGCGTTCAGCATCATCGGTTCGAAATGGTCCCAATCTTCGGGCAGCAACCCGAACTCGAAGGTTTCGTCCAGCACGCCGGGCGCGATGGGTTTGCCCATCGGTTCGAAGCAGCCCACCAGCAAGCCACCGCTGTCGTCGCGGATATAGAGGTGGCTGTCGTGGTCGGACAGCGTGGGCATGTTGCCGGTGATCCCCTCGACCGGCTTGGTCAGCAGGTAGAAATGTTCGCAGGCCAGCGCCGGAACCTGCGCCCCCGCCATCGCGCCGACCTCGCGCGACCACAGCCCGGTGCAGAGTGCAATCGCATCGCACATGACGGTGCCTTGGGTGGTTTCGACGCCGCACACCCGGCCGTTCTCGGTGAGAATCCCGGTGACGCCGGTGCGTTCAAAGATCTTTGCCCCCATGCCCCGCGCGCCCTTGACCAGCGCGGCACAGACGTCGGAGGGGCTGACGCGCCCATCCTCGGGTGACCAGACCGCGCCGAGCACGTCCTCGGCGTTCATCAGCGGCCAGCGTTCCTTTGCCTCTTCGGCGCCGATGGAATGCGCCTCGACCCCATAGGCATGGGCCAGCGCCTCTTGCCGCCGGATATGGGTCATGCGGTCGGGCGTGGTGGCGATCGAGAGCGAGCCCTTTTGAATCCAACCCACCGATTGCCCGGTCTCCTGTTCCAGCCGGCTGTAGAGGTCGACGGAATAGCGGATCATCCGGGTGAGGTTGCGGCTGTGGCGCAGGGCGCGGACCTGGGCCGCCGAATGCCAGGTGGTGCCCGAGGTCAGCGCGTTGCGCTCGAGCAGGATCGCGTCGCCGGCGCCCATCTGGGCCAGGTGATACAGGGTGGAACAGCCCATGATGCCGCCGCCGATCACGACGACGGAGGCATGGGAGGGGAGGGGGGAGGTCATGGTGATGCCGATCTTTGGCCGGTGTGGTTCATGTCGGGAGTCAAGGATGGCGGAAATACAGTTTCAGTCAATCGACAGGAAAAAAATCAAATGTTATTTCAAGACAGCCCCTGCGAAAGGACGACTGCCGTGGATCCGACCCTGAAAAACCGAACGGTTTCCGCATTGAAAGAGGCGATCCCCGCGTTGTCGCCGCGCCTCAAGACCGTGGCCAAGTATATCGTCGACCACCCGAGCGATTTCGGACTGGACCCGATCCGGGAAACCGCGCGCAAATGCGGGGTCAGCACCTATACGTTGGTGCGCATGGCCGCGCGCATGGGGTTCGACAGCTATGACGCGTTGCGCGAACCGTTCCGCCACGCGCTGGTGTCGGCCAATGCGCTGGTCGATCGGCCGGACTGGATCGAAAGCATGCGCCAGCGCGGCCCGCTGGGCGCGGTTCAGGCCGAGGCGGCGCTGAACACCATGGCGATCGTGCAGCGGTCGCTGGAGCGGCAGAACCCCGACGAAATGGAGCGCGTGGTCGACCTCTTGCTGGGGGCGAACAACGTCTATCTGACGGCGGTGCGGGCCAGTTACGCGCTGGCCTATTATTTCCACTACGTGGGGCGGATGGCGCTGCCGTCGCTGCAGCTTGTGCCGCGCCATATCAACAGCGCCATTGACGAGTTGAACACCGCCGGTGCGGGCGACGTGATGATCGCGATTTCGTTTCAGCCGTATTCCCGCGAAACGATCGAGGCCTGCCGCTTTGCCCATGCGCGGGGGGTGAAGCTGATCATGATCTCGGATTCCGAGGTGATCTCGTCCGAGTTCCGGCCCGAGGCGACGCTGGTCGCCGCAACGGTCAGCACCCATCATTTCGGCTGTTACACCGGCGCCATGGGCGTGATCGAGAACCTGCTGGCGCTGCTGGTCCACCGTGGCGGCGCGGCGACGCGGCAGCGAATCACGTCGTACGAGGACCTGCGAAAGGACACCAACGCCTACTGGATCGCGAAAAAAAACTTTAGTTTTTAGGTGACAACCAAAATAACTTTGGCGAGTTTCGAGGATACGAATACCATAATCGACCCAGGCCGGTTCAACGGCCGGGTGGGGAATTTTAGTTGGGAGATGTCCATATGAACGTCAAAACCACCCTCATGGGGCTTGTCGCCGCCGTCACCGTCGGCATGGCCGGCGGGGCCTCGGCGCAGGACCAGAAGTTCATCACCATCGGTACCGGCGGCGTGACCGGCGTGTACTATCCGACCGGCGGCGCGATCTGCCGGCTGGTGAACAAGGGCCGCAAGGAACACGGCATCCGCTGTTCGGTCGAATCGACCGGCGGCTCGGTCTACAACACCCGGACCATTCGCCAGGGCGAGCTGGATTTCGGCGTGGTGCAATCCGACGTGCAGAAGGCGGGCCTGGACGGCACCGGCGCCTTTTCCGAGGACGGCCCCTATCCCGAGCTGCGCGCGCTGTTCTCGGTCCACCCCGAGCCGATGCACGTGATGGCCCGCGCCGATGCCGGCATCAGCAGCGTTGATGACCTGAAGGGCAAGAAGGTCAACATCGGCAACCCCGGATCCGGCACCCGCGTTCTGGCCGAGACGCTGATGAAGTATTCCGGCATCAGCCCGGACGATTTCGCACTGGCCGCCGAGCTGAAGTCGTCGGAGCAGTCCGCCGCGCTTTGCGACGGCAAGATCGACGCCACCATCTGGGCCGCCGGCCTGCCGAACGGGTCCAGCCAGGAGGCGACCTCGTCCTGTGACGTGAAGATCATCCCGCTGGACGGGCCGAACATCGACAAGCTGCTGGCGGACAACACCGCCTATGCCGCCGCGACCATCCCGGGCGGCATGTATCCGGGCAACCCCGACGACATCCCCAGCTGGGGCCCCAAGGCGACCTTCGTGACCTCGGCCGAGACGCCGGACGAGGTGGTCTATGCGGTGGTTTCGGCGGTCTTCGACAATTTCGAGGACTTCAAGAAGCTGCACCCGGCCTTTGCCCGCCTGAACGAGGCCGAGATGATCAAGGACGGGTTGAGCGCGCCGCTGCATCCGGGCGCCGAGATGTACTACAAGGAGCGCGGCTGGAAGTAATCCGGCCCCGTGACATGTAAACCAGTGACCCCCTCCGACACTCCGGTGTGTCGGGGGGTTTTCCAATAAGAACAAACGTTTCAGCGGGGACAATTCATGGCGCAGACCCAGGGCGAGAGGCCGGCCGACAGCGATCTGGAGGATTTCATCGCGGATTCGGATACCGGCGGACGGCAGCCGCAGGGCGGGTTCGACCGCAAGGCGTTGTGGGTCATCCCGCTGATCTGGTCGCTTTACCAGCTCTGGATCGCCTCGCCGCTGCCCTATATCCTGAAGATCGGGGTTTGGAACGACACCCAGACGCGGGCGATCCACCTCGGCTTTGCGGTTCTGCTGGCCTTTCTGGCCTTTCCCGGCTTCAAGACCAGCCCGCGCCATCACATCCCGATCCTGACCTGGATCATCGCCATCGCCGGCGCTGTCGCGGCCTCTTACCTGTGGTGGGATTATCGCGGCGTTGCCAACCGCACCGGCGTGCCCAACACCACCGACCTGGTGATCGCCGGGATCGGCATCGTGTTGTTGATGGAGGCGGCGCGGCGGTCGCTGGGCATCCCGCTGATGGGCGTCGCGCTGTTCTTCCTGGCCTATGTGTTCTTTGGCAGCTGGTCCGGCCTGCCGGAAATGGTCCAGTGGAAGGGCGCCTCCTTCGAAAAGGCGATGAGCCACATGTGGCTGACCACCGAGGGGGTGTTCGGCGTCGCGCTGGGGGTGTCCTCGGGGTTCGTTTTCCTGTTCGTGCTGTTCGGCGCGCTGCTGAACCAGGCAGGCGCCGGCAACTATTTCCTGAAACTCGCCTTTGCGGCGCTGGGTCACCTGCGCGGCGGGCCGGCCAAGGCGGCGGTGATTGCCTCGGCCGCGACCGGGCTGATTTCGGGGTCGTCCATCGCCAACGTGGTGACCACCGGTACCTTTACCATCCCGCTGATGAAAAAGGTGGGCTTTCCGTCGCACAAGGCCGGCGCGGTCGAGGTGTCTTCGTCGATCAACGGGGTGCTGACGCCGCCGGTGATGGGCGCGGTCGCCTTCCTGATGACGGAATACGTGGGCATTCCTTACGTCGAGGTGGTGAAAACCGCCATCGTGCCCGCCGCGATTTCCTACATCGCGCTGATCTACATCGTGCACCTCGAGGCGCTGAAGATGAACATGCCGGGCACCAGCCGGATGCACCCGGTCAAGTTCATGCTGGGCGCGATCTTCATCATCGCGATTTCGATCGTGATCGGTGGTGGCACCCTGTTCCTGTGCGGCGTGATCGTCGACGCGGTCGAGGCGGCGCTGGGCGGGGCCTCGACCTTGGCGCTGGTGGTGATGATGGGGCTGGCCTATGTCGCCGCGGTCCGCTTTGCCGCCAAGGGGCCCGACCTCGAGGTGAGCGTTGAATCGATGCAGCACCTGCCGCCCACGCGCGAGATCTTCAAGACCGGCATTCACTATCTCATGCCGATCCTGCTGTTGATGTACCTGCTGATGATCGAGCGGAAATCGCCCGGCCTGTCGGCATTCTGGTCGACGGTGTTCATGCTGGTGATCCTGGCCACGCAGAACCCGCTCAAGGCGTTCTTTCGCGGCGAGGGCGAGGTGGCCCGCCATGTTCGCGAGGGGATCGCCGACATCGCCGACGGGCTGATCATCGGCGCACGCAACATGATCGGGCTGGCCGCCGCCATGGGTGTGGCCGGCATCATCGTCGGCGCGGTCACGCTGACCGGCATCGGGCAGGTGATGGCCGAGTTCGTGGAGTTCCTGTCGGGCGGCAACCTTCTGGCGATGCTGTTCTTCGTCGCGCTGATCTCGATCGTGCTGGGCATGGGGCTGCCGACCACCGCCAATTACATCGTGGTCAGCTCACTAATGGCCGGCGTGGTGGTCGAGCTGGGGGCGCAGAACGGGCTGATCGTGCCGCTGGTGGCGGTGCACATGTTCGTCTTCTACTTCGGGATCATGGCGGACGTGACGCCGCCGGTGGGGCTGGCCAGTTTCGCCGCCGCCGCGATCTCGCGCGGGGATCCGCTGCGCACCGGGTTCCAGGCGTTCTTCTACTCGATCCGCACCGCGCTGTTGCCGTTCCTGTTCATCTTCAACACCGACCTTCTGCTGATCGACGTCGGCCCGGTGCAGGCGGTGTTCGTCTTTGTCGTCGCGATGGTGGCGATGCTGCTGTTCGCGGCAGGGACGATGAACTATTTCCTCGTGCGGTCCCGGCTGTGGGAGAGCGCGGCCCTGTTGCTGGTCGCCTTCACCCTGTTCCGACCGGGCTTTTTCCTCGACATGATGCAGCCCGAGTTCGAGACCCGCGCTGCCTCCGAGATATTCGAGCGCGCCGAGGCGGCGGGTGACGATGCCTCGCTCCGGGTACGGCTGGTCGGCGAGGACCTGATGGGCGATGCGATCGACGCGCGCTACCTGCTGCCGCTGGGCAAGGCCGGGGCGGATGGGCAGACGCGCCTCTATGACGGGGCGGGGCTGGAGTTCCGCGAAGAGGATGGCGCGCTGTTCGTGGACAACCTGAACTTCGGCGGTCCCGCCGAGCAGCTGGGCATTGATTTCGACTGGGAGCTGGTGGAGCTTGAGGTGGCCGCCGACCGGCTGCCGAAAGAGGTGTTCTTCCTGCCGGCCTTCCTGCTGCTGGCATTTGTCGCTCTGTTGCAACTGCGCCGAAAACGGCGCCAACCGGAGGGAGCCCGGGCATGACCAAGCATGTTCTGTGTGCCGTCGACCTGAGCCATGGCGACAGCGAGAAGGCGCTGCTGAAACGCGCCGCCGACCTGGCCGGGTTCTATGGCGCCTCGCTCAGCGTGGTGACGGTGGTGCCCGACTACGGCATGTCGATCGTCGGCTCCTACTTCAAGGAGGGGACGATGCGAAAGGCGGTCGAGGACGCCAATACGCAGTTGCACGCGTTTGTCGATGCGGCGCTGCCGGGGCATGGCCAGGTGCAGCACATCGTCGAGGTCGGCACCGTCTATGAGCAGGTCCTCGACGCAATCAAACGCTCCGAGGCCGACCTGGTGGTGATGGGCGCGCATAAACCCGACCTGGCCGACCGGGTGCAGGGGCCAAACTCGGCCCGGGTGGCGCGCCATGCGGATGTGTCTGTCCTGATCGTGCGGGACTAGGGCAAGCAGGGATTATCAGGTTTTTCCGGCGGGTCTTTCTGCCCCAGCCGATAGGGAAAGCGGTTGGAAATGCGCGTCGGCATGATCAAGTGGTGATGTAGCCCCGCAACCAGCCCGGAATTCCCAGATGAGCCAGCGTCCCTATTATGCCCCCACCGGCGGCCTGCCGCCGCAGACCCAGCTTCTGACCGGGCGGGCGATGTTCACCGAGGCCTATGCGGTGATTCCGAAAGGGTGTTTCAGCGATATCGTCACCAGCCTGCTGCCGTTCTGGGACCGCGCCCGCTTCTGGGTGATGGCGCGGCCGCTGTCCGGCTTTGCCGAGAGTTTTTCGCAATACATCGGCGAGCTGCAGCCCGGCGGCGGCAGCGACCGGCCCGAGACCGATCCACGCGCGCAGGCGGTGCTTTTCGTGGTCGAGGGCTACTTGACGCTGACCCTGGCGGGTGAAACCCATGAAATGGGGCCGGGCGGCTATGCCTACATCCCCGCCGGGACGGAGTGGCGGCTGCACAATCACGGCGCCGACCCGGCCCGCTTCCACTGGGTGCGCAAGGCCTATTGCGCGGTCGAGGGGCTGGATGCGCCCGCGCCCTTTGTCACCAACGAGGCCGAGATCGCGCCGACCCCGATGCCGGACACCGACGGCAAATGGGCGACCACGCGCTTTGTCGATCCCGCCGATCTGCGCCATGACATGCAGGTGAACATCGTCACCTTTCAGCCCGGCGCGGTGATCCCCTTTGCCGAGACCCACGTGATGGAACACGGGCTTTACGTGCTCGAGGGAAAGGCGGTCTATCGGCTGAACCAGGATTGGGTCGAGGTCGAGGCCGGCGATTTCATGTGGCTGCGGGCGTTCTGTCCGCAGGCCTGTTACGCCGGCGGGCCGGGTCCGTTCCGCTACCTGCTTTACAAGGATGTGAACCGGCACATGGCGCTGTAAGGCGCGTCAAGATCATCCGGGAAAAACGCCCGCCCCTTTCCGAAAGGGCGGGCGTTGGTGTTTTCGAGATCTGCCCGGGCGGATCACTCGCCCGGCATCGACCCCTTGCCATGCCCGGCCATGCCGCCGGCGACCTCTTCGGTCGACTCGTCCGACAGATGTGCGGGCAGGATCAGGTTCAGCACGATGGCAATCAGCGCGGCGGGCAGGATGCCCGAGGCGCCCAGGATGCGCAGCGTGTCGGGCAGGTGTTGCAGCGCGTTGGGCGCGCCCGGCGCCACGTTCATCACCTCGAGCTGCAGCCCCAGGCCAACCGACAGCGCGACCGCAAAGATCACCATGTTGCGCTTGTTCCAGTCGACGTCCGACAGCATCGAGATACCCGACGCGACCACCATGCCGAACATCACGATCACGCCACCGCCCAGCACCTCGATCGGGATGGTGCGGATCACGCCGCCGACCTTGGGGACCAGCCCGCAAATGATCAGGAAGATGGCGCCGAAGGTCACCACGTGGCGGCTCATCACGCCGGTCATCGCGATCAGCCCGACGTTCTGCGAGAACGAGGTATTGGGCAGCCCGCCAAAGATACCGGCGATGGCGGTTCCGAAGCCGTCGGCAAAGGTGGCGCCCTGGATTTCCTTGTCGGTGGCCTCGCGCCCGGCGCCGCCCTTGGTGATGCCGCTGACATCGCCGACCGTTTCCACCGCCGAGACGAAGGCCATCAGGCAGAACCCGATGACGGCGGCAAAGGAGAACTCGAACCCGTATTTGAACGGCTGCGGCAGGGCAAAGGCGGCCGAGCGCGCCCAGCTTGCGGCGATGGCGTCAAACGTCAGCATCCCCACCGCCAGCGCATAGACATAGCCCGCCGCGATCCCCACCAGAACCGCCGAAATCGACAACATGCCTCGGGCAAAGAATTTCAGCACCAGCGTGACCAGGATCACCACCAGCGCGGTCGACCAGCTCAGCAACCCGCCATAGCTTGCCGCGCCGCTGGCCTTGGCCGGGACACCGCCGGCGGCGTATTCGATGCCCACCTTGACCAGCGCCAGGCCGATCATGGTGACCACCAGCCCGGTGACCAGCGGCGGCAGGGCAAAGCGGATCCTGCCGATCACGGTGCCCAGCGCGGCATGGAACAGCCCGCCGATCAGCACCCCGCCGAACAGCGCGGCCAGCGCATCGACCCCCTTGCCGGCAACCAGCGGGATCATGATCGGCAGAAAGGCAAAGGAGGTGCCCTGAACGATCGGCAGCGCCGCGCCCACCGGCCCCAGCGTGATCGTCTGCAACAGGGTGGCGACCCCGGCGAACAGCATCGACATCTGGATCATGTACAAAAGCGCGGGGAAATCGGGCGAATTGGACCCGAATCCGAAGCCGGCGGCCCCCGCCACGATGATTGCCGGGGTGACGTTCGATACGAACATTGCCAGCACGTGCTGGATGCCCAGCGGCACCGCCACCGCCAGTGGCGGGGTATAGTTGGGATCGCGCAGCTGCTCGGCGCTGCCGATGGATGATGTGGTCACTTGTCGTCCCTCCGTGTTGGGTCGCCGGCGTTGTTGTTATCGCTGTGCCGGCGGACAGGTCGTGTCAGTTCGCCGCGACCTGCCAGGGCGCGTCGAACCAGTGTTCCTCGAGGTTGTCACCGGGACCGATCCGGTCGATCACCGCGAACAGGCCGGGCGCCTGCAGCGGCGTGAGAACCCCGTGCCAGGTGTCTCTCAACAGGTTGATCCCCTGTCCGGGGGCGGTCAAGAAGGCACGCGGCTTCGCCGGGGCGCCGCCGGCGTCTGCGGCGACAATGACCAGGAACGATGTCGGATTGAGCGGAATGAAGGCCTGGCTGCCCAGCGGGTGCCGTTCCATCATCTCCAGCCGATAGGGCAGGGCGCGCGGCTGCGCGTCGAACAGGCTGATGCCTGCACGCCCCTCGGTGAACTCCATCCGGGCCAGATCGTGATGCCGCCCGCAAAGCCCCTGGTTGATGATCTTGTCCGGGGCCTCCTTCAGCGCGATCACGTCGCCAAAGGGGGCGAAACCGGCAGCGGTCAGGGGCTCGGTGTGGACCGTCCTCACGGCAGCATGTCCTTGAGCCGTATTTCGGCGATCCGCTCCACCTGCTTGCAGGCCTCGCCGAACTCGTTCTCGCTGTCGTTGGCCAGCCGCCGCTCAAAGGCGGCGAGGATGCCCGGTTTGTCATGGTCGCGCACCGCGATGATGAAGGGAAACCCGTGTTTCTCGACGTAACCGGTGTTGAGGCGGGTGAAATTCGCGCGCTCTGCATCGGTCAGCGCATCGAGCCCGACGCTCGCCTGTTCGGAGCTGCTCTCCGCCGTCAACCGCCTGGCCGCGGCCAGTTTCCCGGCCAGGTCGGGATGCGCGCGCAGCACGCCCAGCCTTTCCTCGTCACTGGCGGACCGGAAGGCGCGGCACAGCGCGTTGTGCAGCCCCACGGCGCTGTCGTGCGCCGGCCCCAGTTCCAGCGCAAAGGCGCGCTCGGCGATCCATGGTGAATGTTCGAAGATGCCGCCGAAAGCCTCGACAAAGCGGGCGCGGTCCATCCGGCTGGGCCGGTCCCAGCGCCGGTGCGGGTGGGTTTTCGCCCAATGCCGCGCGACGTCGATGCGGCGCGGGGTCCAGACATCCTCGTACTCGGAGATGTAATCGAGGAATCGTTTCAGCCCGGCCAGTTTCCCCGGCCGTCCGATCAGCCGGCAATGCAGCCCGATGCTCATCATCTTCGGCGCGCCGGCCTGCCCCTCGGCATAGAGCACGTCGAAGGCGTCGCGAAGATAGGTAAAGAACTGCTCGCCGGTGATGTAGCCCGGCGCGGTGGCAAAGCGCATGTCGTTGGCCTCGAGCGTGTAGGGGATGATCAACTGGTCGCGATCCCCCACCTCCAGCCAATAGGGCAGATCGTCATCATAGGTGTCGGAGACATAGGCGAACCCGCCCTCCTGCGCGACCAGACGCACGGTATTGGCACTGCACCGCCCGGTGTACCAGCCCAGCGGGCGTTCGCCGACCACCTCGGTATGCAGCCGGATCGCCGCGTCGATCGCGGCGCGCTCCTCTTCCTCGGGCATGTCCTTGTGCTCGACCCATTTCAGCCCGTGGCTGGCAATCTCCCAGCCGGCGGATTTCATCGCCGCCACCTGTTCGGGGCTGCGTGCCAGCGCGCTGGCCACGCCGTAGATCGTCACCGGCACATCGGCGCCGGTGAACAGCCGGTGCAACCGCCAGAACCCGGCCCGCGCGCCGTAGTCATAGATCGATTCCATGTTCCAATGGCGCTGTCCGGGCCAGGGCGCGGCGCCGGCGATGTCGGAGAGGAACGCCTCGGAGGCCGCATCGCCATGCAGAATGGAATTCTCGCCGCCCTCTTCGTAGTTCAGGACGAATTGCACCGCGATCTTGGCGCCGCCGGGCCATTTCGGGTCGGGCGGGGTGGCGCCGTAGCCGCGCATGTCGCGGGGGTAGCGTGTCATTCCTGCGGTCTCCTGCTGTTGATCTGCCTTGTAGAACATTACAATAGCGCACAGTTTCCTGTATTTCCTGAAGGAGTTGTAGCCATTTCCGGGGTGCGGCAGAGTGCCCTTGCGCGTAGAAAACGGGCAGGCAAATCCAGGGGGGCGATGATGGCCGGATATTTGACGACCCATGTTCTCGACACGGCGCGCGGCTGCCCGGCCGCCGGGCTAAGGATCGAGCTGTTCCGCATCGAGGGCGAGGCCCGCACCCTCTTGCGCAGTTTGCTCACCAACGAAGACGGCCGCACCGATGAACAGATCCTGCCAGCGTCGGAATTCGAGCCGGGCACCTACGAGCTGGTCTTTCACGCCGGCGCCTACCTCGACGAGACCGGCCCGGCGCAGGAGCCGCCCCGGTTCCTCGACCTGATCCCGCTGCGCTTCGGCATGGGCGAGGAAAGCCATTACCACGTGCCGCTGCTGCTCTCGCCCTTCGGGTATTCCACCTATCGGGGGAGTTGAACCGCGCGCGTCGCGCCTGCCCGCGCGTCGGAATATGAGTATTTAGGAAGAGAAGAAGCCGGGTATGGTCCTGTCCCTTCTTCTCTTTGAAAATACTCGAACGCGCCGGACGGGGCGGGGCGCGCCGTGGGTCATTTGAGCGCCTGGGCGATGCGCTCGGCCATGAAGTCGATGAACAACCGCGTCTTGGGGTCCTGCCGCCGCCGGTGCATGTAGAGACAGGCCAGCTGGATCGGCACCGGAGGCTCGGCCTCGGCCACCGGGACCAGCGCGCCGGATTTCAGGTGTTCGGCCACCTCGAACACGGGTTTCAGGATGACTCCGTGCCCCTCCAGCGCCCAGCCGGTCAGAACGTCGCCATCGTCGGATTCGAACGGGCCGCGCACGGAGAACCGCCGCACGCCGTCGGGTGTCTGCAGCGGCCATTGGAACTCGGGCGCGCCGGGATAGCGCAGGTTCAGGCAATCGTGCTTGTCGCGCACCAGCGCCTCGCCGGTTTCCGGCATGCCGCGCCGGGCGATGTAGGCGGGCGCGGCGCAAAGCACACGGGGACAATCGGCGATCTTGCGGATGCGCAGGGCGGAATCCTCGGGGATGCCGAGAAAGAAGGCGAGGTCCAGCCCCTCGGCCGCGAGATCGAGCTTGCGGTCCGACAGCCGCAGCCGGATGTCGATCAGCGGATAGTCCGCCTTGAACGTGGGCACGGCGGGGGCGATCAGGCGACGGCCCAGCCCCAGTGGTGCGGCGATGTAGAGCGAGCCGCGCGGCGTCATCGTCACGTTGGAGATCTCGGCCTCGGCGGCATCGACGGCCTCGAGGATCTTGCAGGCGCCGCGATAGAACAGGTTGCCCTGTTCGGTGGGATTGAGCGTGCGCGTGGTGCGCTGGAACAGGCGGACGTTCAGATGCTCTTCGAGCTGGGAGATTCGCGCCGAGGCGACCGCCGCGGAAATGCGTTGATCGCGGGCGGCGGCGGACATGTTGCCCAATTCATAGACACGCACGAAGGTTTGGATATTGTCCAGATAGGCCATGGGGGCTCATTGTTCGTTTTTATTTGAAGCATCTTGGCGCTTTCCCCGGATACATGACAATACGGGAATAGGCTAGCAGGGGGCAAAGCGCCCGAAGGAGAGAGCGATGCAGGACTTGGCGATCATCTGGGACTGGCTGGCATTCGCGGTGCGCTGGCTGCACGTGATCACCGCGATCGCCTGGATCGGGTCATCGTTCTATTTCATCGCGCTGGACCTGGGGTTGCGCAAGGCGCCGCATCTGCCCGTGGGCGCCCATGGCGAGGAATGGCAGGTGCATGGCGGCGGGTTTTACCACATCCGGAAATTCCTGGTCGCACCCGAGCATATGCCCGAGCATCTGACCTGGTTCAAATGGGAAAGCTATTCGACCTGGCTGAGCGGTGCGGCGTTGTTGATGATCGTCTATTGGGCGGGGGGTGAGCTTTACCTGATCGACGCGGGCAAGGCCGAACTGACCCTGTGGCAGGGGATCGCGATCTCCGCCGCCTCGCTGACCGTGGGCTGGATCGTCTATGACCTGCTGTGCAAATCGGGGTTGGGCGAGCGACCGACGCTGCTGATGGTTCTGTTGTTCGTGCTGCTGGTGGCGATGGGCTGGGGCTATAACCAGATTTTCACCGGTCGGGCGATGATGCTGCACCTGGGGGCGTTTACTGCCACCATCATGACGGCGAACGTGTTCTTCATCATCATCCCGAACCAGAAGATCGTGGTCGCCGACCTCAAGGCGGGCCGCACGCCGGATGCGAAATACGGCAAGATTGCCAAGCTGCGCTCGACCCACAACAACTACCTGACGCTGCCAGTGGTGTTCCTGATGCTGTCGAACCACTATCCGCTGGCCTTTGCGACCCAGTACAACTGGATCATCGCGGCGCTGGTGTTCCTGATGGGGGTGACGATCCGGCATTATTTCAACACACGGCACGCGCGCAAGGGCAACCCGATGTGGACCTGGGTCGCCACGGCGGCGCTCTTCGCCGCGATCATGTGGCTGTCGATGGCGCCGCTGGAGCAGCAAAGCTATGAGGAGAGCGCGGCGCGCGCGCTGACCCCGACCGAAACCGTCTTTGCCGAGGCCGAGGGGTTCGACGAGGTGGCCGACATCGTGCTGGGTCGCTGTTCGATGTGCCACACGCGCGAGCCGGGCTGGGACGGTATCCACCGGGCGCCCAAGAACGTGCTGCTGGAAACCCGGCCCGAGATCGCGGCGGCGGCGCGACAGATCTATATCCAGGCCGGGGTGAGCACGGCGATGCCGCCGGCGAACATCAGCTGGATCGAGCCCGAGGAGCGGGCCAAGATCGTGGCCTGGTACCGGGCCGCGAGCGCGCGCCTGCCGCTGCGGCTGGCCGCGAACTGAGGGCACCTGTCCCACCGTCACGCAAGGAAACACTGGACCGCCCCGGCGCGCCGCAGCACTCTGCGGTCGAGGGAGGAACCTTGCATGATGGAGTTGCCCAAGCCCGGCACGCGGCCGTGGCATGCCTTTTACAATCCGGGCGTGCGACCCGATTTCGTGCCGCCAAGGACCACCCTGACCGCGATGATGGCCGAAGCCTTTGCTGCCCATGGGCCGAGGGTGCTGATCGAGTATCCGGGCGAAGAGATCACCTATGACCAGATGAAGGCGCGGGCGGCGCGGGCGGCGTCGGCCCTGCGCGCCCATGGCCTTGTCTCCGGCGACCGGATTGCGCTGCATCTGCCGAACTGCCCCTGGCACCCGGTGTTCTTTTTCGCGGCGATGACCGCCGGCCTGGTCGTCACCCATCTCAGCCCGCTGGATGCGCCGGAGGAGATCGCCCACAAGCTGGCCGACAGCGGTGCCAGGCTGGTGATCTCCTTGGCCCGCCCGGAGTTTGCCGAACCGTTGACCGCCGCGGCGGCGCATGGGCCGATCCCGCCGGTGGTGCAATGCCCGGACGGGGCGGAGACCACCGTTTCGGACGGTGCGATGGCAATCGAGGCATTCTGGGCCGGGCACGCGGGCGCGGAGTGGCAGCCTGTGCCGGTCGAGCCGGAGGATATCGCGCTGTTGCAATATACCGGCGGCACCACGGGCCGGCCCAAGGCGGCGGTGCTGACCCATGCAAACATCGCCGCTGCGGTGAATATCTATCGCGAATTCCTCACCGGCGAGGTGGCGCGCCAGCCGGGCAAGCATACGCTGCTTTACGCGCCGGTGTTCCATATCCTGGGGCTGTCCACGCAGCTCCTGCGCGGCTTCGCCGATGGGCTGACCCTGCATCTGCGGCCGCGCTTTGACGCGGGGCGGGCGCTGGACGATATCGAGACGCATGGCATCAACATCCTGTCCGGTGTGCCGACCATGTGGATCGCGATCCTGCGCCAGCCGGGGGTCGAGATGCGCGATCTGTCGTCGCTGGAGTTCATCGGTTCGGGCGGTGCGCCGCTGCCGGTCGAGGTCTATCGGAAGGTCTGCGCGTTGACCGGTCTCAAGCTGCGCGGCGGCTGGGGGATGACCGAGACGGCGCCGGCGGGCTCCAACGTGCCGGGGGGATTGCCGGATGACAAGCTGGGGACGATCGGCATCCCGCTGCCGGGACTGGAGATCAAGATCGTCGATCCCGCCGATCCCGCGCGGGATCTGGCGCCGGGCGAGGATGGCGAGATGGCGATCCGGGGTCCCAACGTGACGCGCACTTACTGGAACCGGCCGGAAGAGACGGCGGCCGCCTTTCACGACGGCTGGTTCCTGACCGGCGATATCGCCCATATGGACACCGACGGGTTCCTGTACCTGGTGGACCGGAAAAAGGACATGATCCTGTCGGGGGGATTCAACGTCTACCCGGTGATGATCGAGGATGCCGTGCACCGCTATCCGGGGGTGTCCGAGGCGATGGCGATCGGGGTGCCCGATGCCTATCGCGGCGAGAGCGCCAAGGTCTTCGTGGTGCTGAGCCCCGGCGCGCAGCAGTTCACGCTGGAACAGTTGCAGGCGTTTCTGGCCGACAAGCTGGGACGGCACGAGATCCCCCGCGCGTTGGAGTTTCGCGACGCCCTGCCAAAGACGCCCGTGGGCAAGCTGGATCGCAAGGCGCTGCGCGCGGAGGTCGGCGCCGAGGCGGCGCTGGCCTGATCCGGGGTCGTCAGCCCCGGGTCCAGCCCAGCGTTGCGGCCAGCCGGTCCTGCGCGGCGAGATACTCCGCCTCGATCCGGTCCACCAGTTGGCCGGCCGGGATCACCTTGCGCACCGCGCCGATGCCCTGGCCCGAGCCCCAGATTTCCTTCCAGCTCTTGGGTTTTTCCCGGTTCGGGCCGAAATCCATGGTCGAGGGGTCGGAGCGTTCGAGCTTGTCCGGGTCCATCCCCGCCGCCGCGATCGAGGGTTTGAGGTAATTTCCCCAGACCCCGGTGAAGAGGTTGGAATAGACGATATCGTCTGCACCGCCCTCGACGATCATTTGCTTGTACCGCGCTTCGGCATTGGCCTCTTCGGTTGCAATGAAGGCCGAGCCGACGTAACCGCCATCCGCCCCCATCGCCTGTGCCGCAAGCAGGCTGTCGCCGCGCGCGATGGCCCCGGACAGGAACAGCGGGCCGTCGAACCAGTCGCGGATTTCCTGTACCAGCGCCAGCGGCGAGAGCGCGCCGGCATGCCCCCCCGCCCCGGCGGACACCGCGATCAGCCCGTCGGCGCCCTTTTCGACGGCCTTTTTCGCAAAGCGGTTGTTGATCACGTCATGCAGGGTGATGCCGCCCACCGAATGGGCCGCGTCGTTGACCCAGGTCTGCGCCCCCAGCGAAGTGATCCAGACCGGCACCTTGTATTTCACACAGATCTCCACATCCCGTTCCAGCCGCGCGTTCGAGCGGTGCACGATCTGGTTGACGGCAAAGGGCGCGGCGGGCCGGTCGGGGTTCTCCTGGTTGTGGCGGTCCAGCTCCTCGGTGATGCGGGTGAGCCAGCGTTCCAGCTCGATCGGTTCGCCCTCTTTCTCGCGGGCGTTCAGCGCGGGAAAAGAGCCGACGATCCCGGCCTTGCACTGGGCAATCACCAGGTCGGGGTTGGAGATGATGAACAGCGGGCTGCCGATCATCGGCAGGCGCAAATGGTCGAAGACAGCGGGCATGGTCATGGCGGAAATCCCTCGCGTTGCGCCGCCCCGGCGCGGCGGGGACGGGTCAGAACCTGAGCCCGTATGTCACGGAGAGCCCGACCTCAAGGCAAGCGCGACGTGACGTGAGAACCCGGGTGTGGCGCGGTGCAGGGGCCGGGGTAACGGTGGCATGGACGAGGGCCGCCCTGTCCTCGCCCGCCGCATTTCACGCGAATTACATCGCCACAGGCTTGCGTGGGTGCGGAGGGTCGGGGATGGTGCGCCGTGACACGGCGACAACGGAAAGGGACCGGCAGGATGAGCGATACCTGGGACGAGGATCTGTTTGCCAAGGGGTTGGCGCAGCGCAAGGCGACGCTGGGGGCGGAGTACGTTGACCGGAACCTGGCGGCTGCCGATGATTTCACCCGACCGTTCCAGGAGGCGATGACCGCCTGGTGCTGGGGGTTCGGCTGGGGCGACGAGACCATCGACCCGAAAACCCGCAGCATGATGAACCTCGCCATGCTCGGGGCGCTGGGCAAGATGCACGAATGGGAAATCCACTGTCGCGGCGCGCTGAACAACGGCGTTACCCGGGACGAGATCCGCGCCATCATCCACGTCGTCGCCATCTACTGCGGTGTGCCGCAGGCGCTGGAGTGTTTCCGGGCTGCGAAAAAGGTTCTGGACGCGCAATCAGGTGATTGATCCTGCGGGTGCGGCGCCCGTTACAGCGTGTCGCACCGCCTCCGGGTGGCCACGGGATAATACACATATTAAATAGATAATACTTCCGCCCCAAAGCGACGAGCATTCCAGTGGCATCGAAATCCTCCATTTCCCGCCTGATCGCGGGCAGGCCGCGCCGGTTGCTGCGGCAGGCTTCGGTCTGGTCCACCCTGTCCGGGGCCCTGTGGCCGGTGCAGGCGGCACTGGTGGCCTGGGTGATACAGGATTGGGCTTCCGGCACCTTTGGCGCAACCGGATGGGTCGCGGCGACCTCGTTCGCCGTTCTGGGCCTGATGCGGGCGGTGGCGGACCGGATCGCCGGGCGACGGGCCTTTGCCGCCGCCGACCAGGTGGTTGCGGACCAGCGCAAGACGCTGCTCGACCGGGAAAGCCTGCGGACCGACCGCGCCATCGCCTCGGCCGACCTGGCCGCGCTCTTGTCGGAGAAACTGGCGCTGCTGTCGCCCTACGTGTCCCGCTATCGCCCGGCCATGGCGCGGGTGATGGTGCTGCCCATTCTGTACCTCGTGCTGACCGTCCCGCTGTCCTGGGCGGCGGCGGTGATCCTGTTGGCGGCGGGGCCGCTGATCCCGGTGTTCATGGCGCTGGTGGGCATGGCGGCGAAAGAGGCCAGCGCGCGGCAGATGGTCGAGATCGGCGACATGAACGCGCTTTTGATCGACCGGATCGCGGCCTTGCCCGATATCCGCATTCTGGATGCAGCCGAGAAATCGCGCGCCGATTTCGCCGCCCTGGCCGAGGGCGTGCGGCGGCGCACCATGGCGGTGTTGCGCGTCGCCTTCCTGTCCTCGACCGTGCTGGAGCTGTTCTCGGCCATCGGGGTGGCGATGGTGGCGGTGTACGTCGGGTTTTCGCTGTTGGGCGAGATCACCTTCGGCGCCTATGCCGCGCCGATGACCCTGGGCGAGGGGGTGTTCATCCTGCTGCTGGCGCCAGAGTTCTTTCAGCCGCTGCGCGACCTGGCCGCCGCCTGGCATGACAAGGCCGCTGCCGAGGCCGTGGCCGACGAGCTGGAGGCGCGGATGACGCGCGAGGCGGCGCAGGTCCTGGGCACCGGCGCGCGGGTGGAGCGGCTGGAGGGTCCGCCGACGCTGGACCTCGCGGGCGTTACAATCATGCGCGGCGGACAGCGCCACGCGCTGCCGGATATCAGTGTCGGGGCGGGTGAAAGCGTGGCCTTGCGGGGCCCGAGCGGAACCGGGAAATCGACCCTGTTGGAGCTGGCTGCCGGGCTGCTCCGCTCCGAGGCGGGACAGGTCGTGGTGGCGGGTCGGCCCCTGGACGATGACACCGCCGACGGCTGGCGGGCGCGGATCGCCTTCGTGCCGCAAACCGTGCATGTGCCCGATGTGACCCTTCGGGAGTTCCTCGACCCCCACGGTCAGGGCGCGGACATTCAGGCGGCGCTGGACAAGGCGCGGGCCGCGGCCATCGTCGCGGCGCTTCCCGAGGGGCTGGAGACCCGGCTGGGGGAGACCGGCGCCGGCGTGTCCGGCGGCGAGGCGCGGCGGCTGCTGCTGGCGCGCGCCTTCCTGACCGGCGCCGACGTGATCCTGGCCGACGAGCCGACCGCCGACCTCGACCGGGACACCGCACGTGAGATCATCGGGGCGCTGGTCGATATCGGCCGCGCGGGGCGCACGGTGATCGTGGCCACCCATGACGACGCGCTTTGCGCGGCGATGGACCGGGTGATCGGGATGGAGGGCGCAGGATGAGGGCGCTTTGGCGGATCTTCCGGCTGCTCTGGGAGGCGGACTCCTGGGCGATGTGGCGCGGCGCGGCGCTGACCGTTGTCGTTCTGATCATGGGGGCGGCGCTGCTTGGCCTGTCGGGGTGGTTCATCACCGCGACGGGGCTGGCCGGGATCGCCGGGATCGGCATCGCCTTTGACGTGTTCCGCCCCTCGGCGGGGGTCCGGTTCCTGGCGCTGGGCCGGGCCGGCGCGCGCTATGGCGAGCGGCTTTTAACCCATGACGCCACGCTGCGGGCGCTGGCAGCCTTGCGGATCACGCTCATGCACCGGCTGGAACATTGGCCGATCGACGCGTTGCGACGGTTGCGCGGCGGCACCGCGCTGACCCGGATCACGGCGGATGTCGATGCGCTTGACGGGGTGGTGCTGCGGCTGGCGCTGCCGGTCGCGGCGGCGCTGATCACCCATGTGGTGGCCTTTGTCATGCTCGCATGGCTGGCGACGCCAGCGGTGGCGGCGGCGATTGCCCTGGGGTACCTGGCGGGCGGATCGCTGATCCTCATGCGGGTGGCGATGCGCACCTTTGCCCCCTCGACCGAGGCGGAAACGGCGATGCAGGCCCTGCGCCAGCGCGCCATCGGCCTGTTTCGCGGCCAGCGCGAGGCGATCCTGCAGGGGCTGATGCCGTCCTGGCGGGACCGGATCGACGCGGAGGAATCGCGCGCCCGTGCCGCGCAGGACCGGCTGGACCGGATCGACACGGCGGCGGGCATGGCCCTGTCGGTGCTGGTGGCGCTGGTCACGGCGCTGGTGCTTGGCCTTTCCGGCGGGCTGATCGCCAGCGGGCGGATTGACGCGGCGCAGGCGGCGATCGGGGTGTTCGTGGCGCTGGCCCTGGCCGAAACGGTGATGCCGTTGCGCCGGGGACTGGCCGAAATCGGGCGGATGCGGGATGCGGCGGGTCGGGTGATGGCGCCGGCGCCGCAGGGGGAACGCCCGTTGTCGGCGGGTGGCAAGCCCCCCGCGACCGACCGCGCCGCCGGTTTGGTGGTGAGCGACCTTGACCTTGCGCGTCCCGGGCGGGCCGGGCTCTTGCTGCACGGTGTGAGTTTCTCGGTGGCACCGGGTGAGATGCTGGCGCTGCGCGGGGCCAGCGGGTCGGGGAAAAGCACGCTTCTGGATGCGCTGGCGGGCATCGGCCCGATGCAGGGTGGCGAGGTGCGGGTTCTTGGCGCCTCGCTGGCCGATTGGCCGGAACCGGCGCTGCGCGGGCGGCTTACCCTTTTGCCGCAGCGGACCGCGCTGCTGGGAGGGACCGTGCTTGAAAACCTGCAGATCGCCCGGCCCGACCTGAGCGAGGACGCCGCCTGGGAGGTGTTGCGCGCGGTGGCACTGGACGGGGTAATCCACGGGCGCGGCGGCCTGCAGGCCCGGCTGGGCGAGGGGGGCGCAGGTCTCTCTGGTGGGGAATCGCGGCGCCTGGCGCTGGCCCGTGCCCTGTTGCGGCGGCCCGATATCCTGCTGCTTGACGAGCCGACCGAGGGGCTGGACGACCCGACTGCACGTCGCGTGGTAGCGGGGGTCCGGGCCTATCTGCCACGGGCGGCCATCGTCGCGGCAACACACCGCGCCGCCGAGACGGATGGGGCAGATCGGCAAGTCGATCTGAAAAAATACATGCCGAAAACCAGATTCCTTTGACGCAGATCAAATCGAAACCGGGGGGTGCGGGTGTACCCCGATCCCAATGATGTATTTTCCAAGCAGGTTTGTGTCATGCGAATCTGCACACTCAAACCGAGGAGATGACAATCATGGAATTTGATGTCGTCGAGCTGTCGCGCCTCCAGTTTGCGATGACGGCGATGTATCACTTCCTCTTCGTGCCGCTGACGCTGGGTCTTTCGATCCTCGTCGCGATCATGGAGACGGTCTATGTGATGACCAACCGGCCGATCTGGCGCCAGATGACGAAATTCTGGGGCACCTTGTTCGGGATTAACTTTGTTCTGGGCGTTGCCACCGGCATCACCATGGAATTCCAGTTCGGCATGAACTGGTCCTATTACAGCCACTATGTCGGCGACATCTTCGGCGCGCCGTTGGCGATCGAGGGGCTCATGGCCTTTTTCCTCGAGGCCACCTTTGTCGGGCTTTTCTTCTTCGGTTGGGACAAGCTGAGCAAGACCGCGCACATGGTCGTCACCTGGCTGGTTGCGCTGGGGTCCAACTTTTCGGCGCTGTGGATCCTGATCGCCAACGGCTGGATGCAGAATCCTGTGGGGGCACAGTTCAATCCCGACAGTATGCGTATGGAAATGACCAGCTTCTTTGACGTGATGTTCAACGAGGTGGCGCAGGCCAAGTTCGTGCACACCGTTTCGGCGGGCTATGTCACGGCGTCTGTTTTCGTTCTGGGCGTGTCGGCCTGGTACATGCTGAAGGGGCGTCATATCGAATTGGCCCGCCGGTCGATCGCGGTCGCCGCAAGCTTTGGCCTTGCCTCCGCGCTGTCGGTGGTGATCCTGGGCGATGAGTCGGGCTATTCCGCCAGCCATACCCAGAAAATGAAACTCGCCGCGATCGAGGGCATGTGGGAAACCCACGATGCGCCCGCGTCCTTTACCCTGGTCGGCTTCCCCGACAAGGAAGCGCGCGAAACCCATTACGCACTCGAGATTCCGTGGGTGATGGGGCTGATCGGCACGCGCTCGCTGACCCAGGAGATCCCCGGCATCAACGACCTGGTCGCCGAGGCCGAGAACAAGATCCGGCGCGGCATTACCGCCTATGATGCGCTGATGACCATCCGCGAGCAGCGCGGCAATGCCCCGGCCGAGGCCCGGTTCGTGTTCGAACAGAACTCGGGCGATCTGGGCTTTGCCTTCCTGCTCAAGCGTTACGTGGACGACCCGCGCGAGGCGACCGAGGAACAGATTGCCATGGCCGCAGAAGATACCATCCCCGGTGTTGCGCCGCTGTTCTGGGCGTTCCGCCTGATGGTCGCGCTCGGCTTCAGCTTCATCGCGGTGATGGCCTATTTCGCCTTCATGGCCAGCTTCCGCGGCATGCGGTTCCCGCGTCCGGCGCTGTGGCTCGGGGTGATCATCATCCCGACGCCCTGGATCGCCGCCGAGCTGGGCTGGTTCGTGGCCGAGTTCGGACGTCAGCCCTGGACGGTTGACGGCGTGCTTCCGACCGCCTTGTCAGTGAGCCATCTGAGCGTGGCCGACCTTTTGATCACGCTGGCGGGATTTGTCACCTTCTACACTATTCTTTTCATCATCGAGATGGGCCTGATGGTGAAATACATCCGCAAGGGCCCGACCGAGGATGTGGAAGAAACCGAAACCTGGATGGCGCGGCACGAACACCGCCTGCGCACGCATGACGGCAAGGGCCCGTTTGCGCCCGAGCCTGCGGAGTAAGACCAATGATCCTCTATGAAATGATCGATTTCGATATCCTTCGCGTGATCTGGTGGGTGCTTCTGGGTGTCCTGCTGATCGGCTTTGCCCTGACCGACGGGTTCGACATGGGAGTCGGTGCGCTGGTTCCCTTCGTCGGCAAGACCGATGTGGAGCGCCGCGTGGCGATCAACACGATCGGCCCGATCTGGGAGGGCAACCAGGTGTGGTTCATCCTCGGCGGCGGCGCCATCTTTGCCGCCTGGCCCCCGCTCTACGCGGTGAGCTTCTCGGGGTTCTACCTGGCAATGTTCGCGGTTCTCGCGGCCTTCATCGTGCGGCCGGTGGCGTTTACCTATCGCTCCAAGCGTGACAGCCAGACCTGGCGCAACAGTTGGGACTGGGCGCTGTTCGTGGGCGGTGCGTTGCCGGCGCTGCTGTTCGGCGTGGCGGTTGGCAACGTGCTTCTGGGCGTGCCGTTTCACCTGACCGAGGACCTGATGCCGATGTATGACGGCAACTTCTTCACGAAGTTCATCGGGTTGCTGCGGCCCTTTGCGATCGTGTCCGGGCTGGTGTCGCTGTCGATGCTGCTGATGCACGGCGCGGCGTGGTTGACGCTGAAGACCGAAGGCGTGGTCCAGATGCGTGCCCGCACCATCGGCACCTATGCCGGGATCGTCGCGGCGGTGACCTATGCCATCGCCGGTGTCTGGCTGGCGCTGGGCGTGGACGGGTTCCAGGTTGTCAGCGAGGTCGCGGCCAACGGTCCGTCGAACCCGCTGTATTCCGAGGTGGCACGCGGTGGCTCGTGGCTCGACGCCTACAGCGCCCGGCCCTGGATCGCGATCGCGCCGATCATGGGGTTTGTCGGCATCGCGATGGCGGTGATGGGGCTGCGCGCCGGGCGCGAGGTTTCGACGCTGCTGTGGTCCAAGCTGGCGATCACCGGCATCATCTCCAGCGTCGGGTTGACGATGTTCCCGTTCATCCTGCCGTCGATCGTGGATCCCAACAGCTCGCTTACGGTCTGGGACAGCTCGTCCTCGGCGCAGACGCTGTTCGTGATGCTGGTGGCGGCGGTGATCTTCGTGCCGTTGATCCTGGCCTATACCGCCTGGGTGTACAAAGTGCTCTGGGGCAAGGTGACCGAGGAAGATGTCACCGGTGGCCACAGCTATTAAGGAAGGAAGACGACGATGTGGTATTTCGCTTGGTTGCTGGGCCTTCCGCTGGCCGCGCTGTTCGCTGTTCTGAACGCCATGTGGCTTGAGATGCGCGAAGACGCCAGTCTGACTCAAGAAGACGGCAAGAGCTAGCCTCTCCCTTTTTCGTCCCCGGGAGGGGTCAGACCGGGACGGGCGCCTTTCGGGGCGCCCGTTTCCGTTTGCGCGGGTCCAGGGGTGTTTCGGCCCCGCCGGTCGAGGAAGGCAAAAAGCGCATCTTCAATACAGCTTTTTGATCTGGGTCAAAATTCGGCATCCCATCGTATGCAAGTATCGACATATGATTCACAGGAAGCGGAACATATGACCGACCAAGAACAGTTTTCTCCGTCCCGTCGCGGGTTCCTTGGCCTCGCCGCCGGGGCCGCCGCCCTCGCGGGGACCGGGGCTGCCGGGCCGGCCTCTGCGCAGGTCTCCACCCGTGCACATATCGTCATTCTCGGCGCCGGCGCGGCCGGCACGGCGCTGGCCAATCGGCTGGTGCACCGCTTGGACGGCGCGCGGATCACCCTGATCGACGGACGCAAGCAGCACCTTTACCAGCCGGGCTTCAGCCTGATTGCCGCCGGGCTCAAGCCGGCCGGCTACTCGGTCAGTCAGACCGCCGACTGGTTGCCCTCGGGGGTCACGCTGAAACAGGACTACGCCGCCAAGATCGACCCGGAGGCAAAGACCGTCTCGCTGCAGGGAGGCGAAACGATCAGCTACGATTACCTGATCGTTGCCACCGGATTGACGCTGGACCATGACGCCATCGAGGGGTTCAGCCTGGATCTCGTCGGGACCGAGGGGATTGGCGCGCTTTATGCCGGGCCGAATTACGCCGCCCGGACATGGCTGGCCGCGTCCAAGTTCACCGAAGAGGGGGGCGTTGGTCTGTTCACCCGGCCCGCGACCGAGATGAAATGCGCCGGCGCGCCGCTCAAACACACCTTCCTTATCGACGACATCACTCGAAAGGCGGGCAATCGCGGCAAGGCCGAGATCACATATGCCTCAAACAACGCCTCGCTCTTCGGGGTGCCGATCGTGTCGGAAAAGGTGCGCATGCTGTTCGGCGATCGCGGCATCAACGCGGCCTACTCGCACGTTCTGCGCGGTATCGAGCCGGGCCAGAAACGCGCCACCTTCGATACGCCGGATGGGCGGGCAGAGCTTGAGTATGACTACATCCACGTGATCCCGCCGCAACGCGCCCCGCAGGTGGTGCGCGACAGCGGGCTGAGTTGGGCCGACAAATGGGTGGATCAAGGCTGGGTTGAGGTTGACCAGCACAGCCTGCGCCACCGTCGTTATCCCAATGTCTTCGCGGTGGGCGACGTGGCCGGCGTGCCCAAGGGCAAGACGGCGGCATCGGTCAAATGGCAGGTGCCGGTGGTCGAGGCGCATCTGGTCGCCCAGATCGCGGGCGATACCACGGATGCGGCCTACAACGGCTATACCTCCTGCCCGATGATCACCCGGATCGGCCGCGCCATGCTCGTCGAGTTCGATTACAACGACGATCTCGCACCGTCGTTCCCGGGGATCATCGCCCCGCTGGAAGAGCTGTGGATCAGCTGGCTGATGAAGGAGGTGGCGCTCAAGGCCACCTACAACGCGATGCTGCGCGGTAGGGCATAAGGGAGAGCACATCATGAAAGACCTGACATTCGGAACCCTGATCGCGGTGTTCGAAGAAATCTTTGGCCGGGGGCTTTTCTGGGTGATGGTGGCCGCCGCCACGATCGTCACCCTGGCATACTTTTTTGTGCTGATCCGCGACCGCGCGGTGAGCTGGAAGAAGTTCCTCTGGGCCCAGCTTTCGATGCCCTTCGGCGCGCTCGCGGCCGTGCTTTTCGTGCAGTTGATGACCCATTCTGGCTTTGGCGATATCGGCGGGCCGGTCGACGTGATCGTGCTGCTGATGGTCGCGGTGGCCGGGGCGATCGGCCTTGCGATCCTGGTGTATACGCTGGAATCGCTGGTCCGGAGCAAAAGCAGACTCGACCCTTGAAAATTACCCGCGCGGGTTGTCGCGCGGGCCCGCTTCCCATTCTCATTCAAAGGAGACTGACATGAAACGTATTCTCACCGCCGCCGCCTTGGCCGCGACCGCCCTGACGGCTCCGGCCCAGGCCGAGGCCCCTGAAACGCTGGTCACCGTGCTGACCGCGCCCGAGCCGCAAACCCAGCTGATGGCGATGGTTCTGACCATGCAGGCGGCGCAAAAGGGGGTGACCCCGCATATCATGCTCTGCGGTCCGGCGGGTGATCTGGCGCTCAAGGACGCGCCGGCAAGCGCGACCGCCGGTCAGCCGCCCAAGAACATGAGCCCGCAGGGCCTGATGCAGGCGATCATGAAACAACCCGGCGCCAGGGTCGAGGTCTGCGCGATCTACCTGCCGGGCAAGGGCGCCGATCCCTCGGTTCTGCTGGATGGCGTGGGCGTGGCCAAGCCCGGCGACATGGCCGGTGCCATCCTCGACGAGAACGCCCGCGTGATGAGCTACTGATCCGGTCTTGCCCTGACCGAATGAAGACCCGTCGCGGCCCCGGTCGCGGCGGGTCTTTGCGATCCGGGGTCAGATCAGCGCCGCAAGGCCCATATCAGCCAGCTGCCGGGCCACCTGCGCGGTGAATCCCTCCGGCTCGGACGGCCGCGGCGAGTACCAGAACACCGGCGCGTTCAGCAGGATCAACACGCTGTGCAGCGCCACCGAGAGGTTCTGGCGCCGGAACTCTCCCCGTTCCATCCCCTTGCGGATCACCGCGCGAAACAGATCTTCGTACCGGGTGTTGGCCGCCTGGATGCGAACCTCCATCGCGCGGTCAGCTGCCTTGGGGGATTTCGGCTCCAGCCCGGTGTAATGCTGCATCACCACCTTGTGGTAGGGCAGGCTTTGAAACACGGCGGCGACATGGGCCAGCGCCATGTTGTGAAAGTTGCGCCCCGGCGGCAGGCTGTCGTCGATCACCGGGGCAACTGCCTGCCGGGTGAATTCCGGCGCCTGGAGGCGCACCGCGCCCAGCAGTGCCCCCTTCGAGGTGAAGTGGTGATAGATCCGCCCCTTGGTTGCGCCGAGGCTGCGCGCGATGTCATCCACCGAGGCGACGCTGACCCCCAGTTTCATGAAACAGGCGGCGGCGGCATCGAGGATTTCGCTCTGCGGCTCGGTAAGCGTATCTGGCATCGGGGTCCGAAGGCTGTGATGGCGATGCCCCCCCTCTGGGTGTGCCGCGCCGGTGGCAAATGGAACCAAAGTTCCGTCTTCTGGCGGTGGGTATGGATATTTCTTGCTTTGAGCGCGGATGTAAAGAAACATTCCTGCGCATAGGTGATTGACAAAGCACCGACATACCGCGTGGTATGTCGATAAGCCGAAGAGCTGGATTCGTGGGAAAACAGGGATCCGCAGGGCGCACCGGAGGAGGAGAGGCCGGTGCGCCCCGTCATGCCAAGACGGCGAGGGGAGGACAATTTGGACGTATTGCAACTGCTGGTCAGCGGGCTGGCGAATGGCTGTGTTTACGGTCTGATCGCGCTGGGCTTCGTGCTGATCTACAAGGCGACCGAGGCGGTGAACTTCGCCCAGGGCGACCTGATGATGCTGGGCGCCTTCGTGACGCTGGGCCTGACCAACGCCGAATACATGGATCTGCCGTTCTGGATCGCCGCGCCGCTGGCAATCGGGCTGATGGCGCTGATCGGCTACCTGCTGGACCTGGTGATCCTGCGTCACCTGTTCGGCCAGAGCCAGACCGCAGTGGTGATCCTGACCATTGCCATGGGGTTTGTCCTGCGTTTCGTCGCCGGGGCGATATGGGGGCATGAACCGCAATCGCTGGAAAGCCCGCTGGCACACGGCGATTTCCAGGTCGGCGGTGTCGTGCTGGGCATGGCCGACCTGGCGGTGATCGTGGTCACCGTGCTGATGACGATCTTCCTCTACCAGTTCTTCCAGCGGACCAAGCTGGGGCTGGCGATGCAGGCGGCGTCGCAGAACCAGATGGCGGCCTATTACATGGGGATCCCGGTGAAACGGGTTCAGGGCATGATCTGGGGCCTGTCGGGCGCGGTGGCGGCGGTCGCCGGCATCCTGTTCGCGTCCAAGGGCGCCATCGACCCCAACGCCGGGTTGCTGGGGATCAAGGCCTTTGCGGCGGCGGTCATCGGCGGCTTTGGCAGTCTGCCGGGTGCGCTGGCGGGCGGGCTGATCGTGGGGGTGATCGAACCCTTTGCCTCGCGCTACCTCGCGGCCGGCTACTCGCAGATCGCGCCCTATGCGCTGCTGCTGTTCGTTCTGGTGTTCCGCCCGCACGGCCTGTTCAGCCAAGTCCGCACGAAAAAGGTCTGACGCCATGCGCATCCATTTCAAGACATCCTACGAAAACGATATCCGCCTGTTCCCGGATCGTTGGAGCTTTTTCGTCTATGCCGCGCTGGTGGCCGGTGCCGTGATCCTGCCCTGGCTACTGGACGATTTCTTTCTGGGCGAGGTCACCAACGTGCTGATCTGGGCCATCGCCGGCCTGGGTTTGATGCTGCTGACTGGGCAGACTGGGCAGGCAAGCCTTGGGCACGCGGCGTTTCTGGCGGTGGGCTGCTACTCCTGCATCATCCTGATGGAGAACGGGCTGCCGTTCCTGCTGGCGTTTCCGCTGGCCGGGGTGATCACCGGGGTGTTCGGCACGCTGTTCTCGATCCCGGCGGTGCGGCTGCATGGTATCTACCTCGCCATCGCCACCATTGCGCTGTCGGTGCTGGCCGATGACATCATCGTGCTGCTGGAGCCCTGGACCGATGGCGTCAGCGGCAAGTTCGCCCCGATGATCACCATCTTCGGGCTGGAGATCGAACGCTGGACCACGCCGGACCGGTTCTACTGGCTGGTTCTCGCGGTGACGATCCTGTGCACGCTGGGCTATCGCAACCTGCTGCGCGCGCCGCTGGGCCGGGCCTTTGCCGCGGTGCGCGATTCCGAGGTCTCGGCTACCGCCATGGGGATTCACATCGCCTTTACCAAGGCGGCGGCCTTCGGCCTGTCCTGCGCGATCACCGGGTTGGCAGGGGCGCTGATGGGGTTCTATGCCGGCGCCTTCAACAACGAGACCTTTTCCATCGTGATCTCGATCAGCCTGTTGATGATGATCGTGATCGGAGGGCTAGGCTCGATCCACGGGGCGTTCTTCGGGGCGATCATCGTCGCGTTCCTGCCGCAGGCGCTGTCGATGGCCACCGACACCATCGGCGGCCTGATCGGTGCCAACAATGTCGCGATCCCGGGGCTCGAAACCGGAGTGTTCGGCGCCATCCTGATCCTGTTCATCCTGTTCGAGCCGATGGGAATCTATGGCCGCTGGCTCAAGATCCGGACCTGGTTCGAGCTGTTCCCCTTTGCCCGCAAGGACATGTTCAAGCGTCAGAAAAGCTACCTCAAGACGGAGCGTCTGAGATGAGCTTGCTGGAGATCAAGAACGCCACGCTGAAATTCGGCGGCGTGGTCGCTGTCAACGACCTGAGCTTTTCGGTCGAAGAGGGCGAGGTTTATGCCATCGTCGGCCCCAACGGGGCGGGCAAATCCACCGTGTTCAACCTGATCTCGCGGTTTTACGAGCCGTTCTCGGGTGACATCCGGTTCGACGGCCAGAACCTGTTGGATCGCCGCGCCGACGCGGTGGCCGACCTGGGTATCGCGCGCACCTTCCAGAACATCGAGCTGTTCGACCATGCCACGGTGTTGCAGAACCTGCTGGTGGGTCGTCACCGGCATCGCCGAACCAACATGATAGAGGAGGTGCTGTTTACTCCGCGCGCGCGCCGCGAAGAGCACAAGCATCGCGAGGCGGTCGAGCGGGTGATCGATTTCCTCGATCTGCAACCCTATCGCAACAAGATGATCGCGGGCCTGCCCTATGGTGTGCGCAAGGTTGTGGAGCTGGGCCGCGCGCTGGCCTCTGATCCGCGGCTGTTGTTGCTGGACGAACCGGCCTCGGGCCTCTCGGTCGAGGAAACGCAGGACATGCGCTGGTGGATCGACGACATCCGTAAACAGATGGGGATCACCGTCCTGATGGTGGAACATGACATGGGGCTGGTCTCGGGCGTCAGCGACCGGGTGCTGGCGCTGGCCGACGGCGCCAAGCTGGCCGAGGGCACCCCGGCCGAGGTTCAGGCGGACCCGGCGGTGATCGCGGCCTACCTGGGAACGGGGGCGGTGTGATGGGACAGACCGTTCTGGAAATCAAGAACCTGGAGAGCTTCTACGGCCCGATCATGGCGATCCGGGGCGTCAGCCTGAAGGTGGAACAGGGCCAGGTGGTGACCGTTCTAGGCGCCAACGGTGCGGGCAAATCGACCCTGCTCAAGACCATTTCGGGGATCATGGAGCCGGAAAAGGGCAAGATCCTGTTCGAGGGCGAAGAGATCCAGGGGATGGAACCCCACCAGATCGTCAATCGCGGGATCGTCCACGTGCCCGAGGGGCGCGAGGTGTTCCCGCTGCTGACGGTGGACGAGAACCTGAGCCTTGGCGCCTATACCCGCAGCGACCGCGCCGAGATCGAGCGCGACCGCCAGATGGTGTTCGACTATTTCCCGATCCTCGCCGAACGGCGCAACCAGGAGGCCGGGACGCTCTCGGGCGGGCAGCAACAGATGCTGGCGATCGGCCGGGGGCTGATGCTGCGGCCCAAGATCATGCTGCTGGACGAACCCAGCCTCGGGCTTTCGCCGCTTCTGGTGCAGGAGATCTTCGGCATCCTGCGGCGGCTGAATACCGACGAGCATGTGACCATGATGCTGGTCGAGCAGAACGCGCGGGTGGCGCTGGACCTGGCCGATGTGGGCTATGTGATGGAGATCGGCCGGATCGTGATGGATGGCACCGCCGACCGCCTGATGGAGAGCGAGGACATCAAGGCCTTTTACCTGGGTCACCAGGAACAGGGCCAGCGCGGCGAGCGTCGCTGGAAACGCAAGAAGACCTGGAGGTAAGGCGATGAACGTGCATTCGACTGACCAGATCGAGGTCAACGGCGTCATGGTCAACGCGGTGCCGGGCACGCGGCCGGCGCTGGTGGATGGCTGCGATACGGTGGTCAAGCTCTTTGCCACCCGCTGCGCCGAGATGGGCGACCGGGTCGCGCACCGGGAAAAGGACCTGGGCATCTGGCAATCCTGCTCTTGGCGCGATTACTGGAACCACGCCAAATGGCTGGGGCTGGGCCTGTGCGCCTTGGGGCTGAAGCGGGGCGAGGTGGTCTCGATCCTGTCCGAGGACCGTAAGGAATGGCTCTATGCCGACATGGGCATCCAATGCGTCGGCGGCATCGCCTCGGGCGTCTATACCACCGACTCGGCCAGCCAGCTGGAGTACATCCTGCGCGATTCCGACAGCCGGTTCCTGTTTGTCGAAGATGACGAGCAGCTCGACAAGTTCCTCGAGATCGAGGACCAGGCGCCACAGGTGCTCAAGGTCATCATCCTCGAGAAAGAGGGGCTGCACGACCTGCGCCACGACAAATGCGTGTTTCTCGACGAGTTGTACGAGACGGGCCGGGTGTTCGAGGCCGAGAATCCCGGGTTCTTCGAGGCCGAGATCGACAAGGCCCGGCCCGAGGATACCGGCCTTTTGATCTATACCTCGGGCACGACCGGCGCGCCCAAGGGCGCGATGCTGAGCCAGGAGAACATCATCGGCGCGGTGGTCTCGGGCGCGCATGCGCTGCCGACCTTGCCCACGGACCAACAGCTTTGCTTCCTGCCGCTCTGCCATATTCTCGAACGCGACGTGTCGGTCTATTTCCCGCTGGCCGCGCGGGCCACGGTGAATTTCGCCGAAAGCCCGGAAACCGTGTTCGACAACCTGCAAGAGGTCTCGCCGTCGCATTTCACCGCCGTGCCGCGGGTCTGGGAAAAGATCTATTCGCGGGTGCTGGTGCTGGCGCAGGAGGCCACGCCGGTGGGGCGTCTGGCGTTCCACATGGCGCAAAGGGCCGGGGCCCGGCGGGCCGATTACCTGCTCGCCGGAAAGACGCCGCCGGCCTTGGTTTCGGCGCAATATGCGATCTGGGATTTCCTTGTGCTGCGCAACCTGCGCCGGATGCTGGGCATGGACAAGATGCGGCGCGGGGCCACCGGGGCGGCGCCGATCTCGCCCGAGCTGATCAAGTGGTACTGGTCGATCGGCGTGAAGCTGATCGAGGGCTATGGCATGACCGAGAACGCGGGGCTGGCCACCGTCAACTTGCCTGACGACAACAAGCTGGGCACCGTCGGCAAGCCGGTGCCGGGGTTCCAGGTGCGCATCGCCGAGGATGGCGAGATCCAGACCTTCGGCCTGAACAACTTCCAGGGCTACTGGCGCAACAACGAAAAGACCGTCGAGACCTTTTCCGAGGACGGCTGGCTGCGCACCGGCGATGTGGGGCGGATCGACGAGGACGGTTTCCTGACCATCACCGGACGCCTCAAGGACATCATCATCACCGCCGGCGGCAAGAACATCACCCCGGCCGAGATCGAAAGCCGGCTGAAGTTCAGCCACTTTATCGCGGACGCGGTGGTGATCGGGGACCGGCGCAAGTACCTGAGCTGCCTGATCATGATCGACCAGGAAAACGTCGAGAAGTTTGCGCAGGACCAGAAAATACCGTTCAGTGATTTTGCATCCCTTTGCGCCGCGCAGGAGGTGGTCGAACTGATCGGCCGCGAGGTGGAGGCGGTGAACAAGGAGTTCGCGCGGGTCGAGCAGATCAAGGATTTCCGCCTGATCAACGTGCTCCTGACGGCAGAGGACGAGGAACTGACTGCAACCATGAAGCTCAAGCGCAGCTTCGTGGAAAAGAAACACAAGGCGCTGATCGACGAAATGTACTGAAAAAGACCCGAAACGTACGTTTTTCATAGGGAGGAGAACCATGAAGAAACTGACAAAGGCCCTGGCCGCTGCGGTGTTTGCCGCCGGTCTGGCCGGCAGCGCCGGCGCCGAGACCCAGGGTGTGAGCGACGACGAGGTCGTGATCGGTTCGGTCAATGACCTCAGCGGTATCTTTGCCGCGGTGGGCGTGCCGGCGGTGAACGGTGCCAACCTGCGCTTTGACGAGGTGAACGCGGCCGGCGGCGTGCATGGTCGCAAGATCCGCTTCGTGGTCGAGGACAACGGGTACCAGATCCCGCGCGCGATGCAGGGCTACAACAAGCTTCTGAATCGCGACAAGGTCTTTGCCATGCTGTTGTCGCTGGGCACGCCGATGAACCTGGCGGGTTTCAAGCTGCTCGATCCCAAGGGCATTCCGAACATCGGCCCGCTCACGGCGGCGCGCGACATGCTGAAGGAGCCGATGCACAACAAGTTCGTCGGCTTTTCCAGCTATTGGGACCAGGTGCAGGAGGGGGTCAAATATCTTGCCGCCGAGAAGGGGGCCAAGAAGATCTGCTCGATGTATCTGCCCACCGATTTCGGCAAGGAGATCGGCGACAGCACCAAGGACATCGTCGGCACGCTGGGGCTGACCTTTGCCGGCGAGACCACGCACAAGCCGGACGAGCTTGATTTCGTCGGCTCGCTGACCAAGCTGAAGGCCGCCGAGTGTGACGTGATCACGCTGGCGCTGGGCGTGCGGCAGGCGATCACCGTGGTCGGGACGGCCAAGAAGCTGGGCTGGAACGACGTGATGTTCCTCAACACCTCGGCCGGGTTCCTGGCGGTGGTGGCCGCGGTGCCGGGTGGCGTGACCGAGGGGCTTTATGCAGCGGCCGGCTGGGTCGACCTGAAATCGCGTGCCGATGATCCGGTGGTGGCCAAGTTCATGGCCGACTACAAGGCCAGGTTCGACCAGGATGCCGGCGGGTTCTCGATGTTGGGCTATTCCGCCGCCGATACGGTGATCCGCGCGCTCGAGGCGGCGGGGCCGGACCTGACCCAGGACAGCTTCATCGCGGGAATGGAGTCGCTGGATTACCATGACGCGCTGGCGGATGCGACGATCACCTATGGACCGGACGATCACCAGGGCGCCGACGAGGTGGTGATTTCCGTGGTCGAAGGCGGCCAGTGGAAGTTCCTGACCCGTCAGTAATTTCGGCCGAAGGCCACTGGAAACCGATGACCGGCGCGGAGTCCGCGCCGGTTTTCATTTGCCGGGCCGTCCGGGCCGGTGTCGCACAGATGATTTGCCGCACGGCCATACCGGCGTTAACGTCGAATCGAACCGTGTTCTCAAACAAATTCGAATAGGCGTTACCAAAATCCTGACTTGCACCGGGTTTCCGTTACAATAGACAGGTTGCATCGTTCTGCCGCGCTTGGGGGTAATAAAATTTCGCGTGGCAGTTGTGGGGAGTATGAGGATTTTTGCAATATATTGCGTTGTCGATAAATGTCGGCATTATATTGCGCTAATACTGGTCTAAGGGAGGAATCACATGACCAAACGGAGAAGTATTCTGGGCCTGGTGGGCGGCGCGGCCGTTGCCGCCCTGGCAACCGGACTGATGGCGGGTTCGGCGATGGCGCAAGAGGTCACGCTGAAACTGCACCAATTCCTGCCGGCGCAGGCGAACGTGCCGAAACTCATCCTCGATGTCTGGGCCGACAACGTGGAAAAGGACTCCGGTGGCCGGATCAAGGTTGACCGCTATCCCTCGATGCAGCTTGGCGGCAAGCCGCCGGAACTGCTCGACCAGGCGATTGACGGCGTGGCGGATATCGTCTGGACCGTGGTCGGCTATACCCCCGGGCGGTTCCCGGGCACCGAGGTTTTCGAGCTTCCCTTCATCATGACCAATGCGCGCGCCACCTCGCGGGCTTATTGGGAAATGTTCGAAGAGCATTGGAAAGACACCGACTTCAAGAACGTGCACATCCTGGGCACCTGGGTGCATGGCCCCGGCCTGATCCACTCGGCCGATCCGGTCGAAACCCCCGAGGACCTGCAGGGCATGAAGATCCGCGGCGGTTCGCGCTCGGTCAACGCGCTGCTGACCGAACTGGGCGCCACCCCGGTGGGCATGCCGGTTCCGGCGATCCCCGAGGGCCTGTCCAAGGGCGTGATCGACGGCACCACCATCCCGTGGGAGGTGACCACCGCGCTGAAAGTGCCGGAGCTGGTGGAGAACCACACCGAGTTCACTGGCAACGCGCTGTACGTCCTGACCTTTGTCCTGGCGATGAACAAGGAAAAGTATGATAGCCTGCCCGATGACCTGAAAAAGGTGATCGACGACAACTCGGGGCTGGAGTTCTCGGTCTTTGCCGGCGGCACCCAGGCCGATTCCGATGGCCCGGCGCGCGAGATGGCGCTGGACCTGGGCAACAACATCATCACCCTGGACGAAGAGCAGACCGCCGTTTGGCGCGACGCCTCGCAGCCGATCTACGACGCCTGGCTCAAGGACATGAGCGACAAGGGCATCGACGGCCAGGCACTGCTTGACGAGGCGCAGGAGCTGATTGCCAAGTACACGCCGATGTACGCCAAGTAATCGGCCGCACCCCAATGGAGCCGCGGCGGCCCCTGCTGCCGCGGCTTGTTCTTTCACAAGACTGGCAACCGCCGAAGGGAAAAGCATGCACGCTTTATTCACCGGTCTGGCCCGTTTCATGGCGATCCTGGGTGGGATTGTGCTTTCGGCGCTTATCCTTCTCACCTGCGTCTCCATCCTGGGACGAAGCCTGAACGGCATTCTTCACAGTGACTTCGTCATGGGGCTCGCGCCCGGGCTTGCGCATTGGCTGATCGACATCGGGATCGGGCCGGTCAACGGCGATTTCGAGCTGGTCGAGGCCGGCGTCGCCTTTGCGATCTTTGCCTTCATCCCGCTGTGCCAGATCACCGCCGGGCACGCCTCGGTCGATATCGTGGCCAATGCGCTGTCGCGCGGCGTCAACCGGTTCCTGCGGATGGTGACCGAGGTGGTCTTTGCGCTGGTGCTGATCCTGATCGCCTGGAAACTGGCCGACGGGATGCTGTCCAAGAAGGGCTATGGCGAGACATCCTTCCTGCTGCAATTCCCGGTCTGGTGGGCCTATGCGGCCAGCCTGTTCGGCGCGGTGGTCTCGGCCATCGTGGGAATTTACATGGCCGTCGTTCGGGTGACCGAGTTCGCGACCGGTCGCATTCTCGTCTGGGACGGGGTGGAGACGGATCAATGAGTGCGCTTGAAGTCGGGATCACCTCCTTTCCCGCCCTGATGATACTGATTTTCCTGCGGGTGCCGATCGGGCTGGCGATGTTCGTCGTGGCGCTGGTCGGAATGTTCATCGTCACCGATGGCACCACGGTCGCCTTCGGGCGGCTGAAAAGCGAAACCTACACCACCTTTTCCAGTTACTCGCTGACCATCGTGCCGATGTTCCTGCTGATGGGCCATTTCGCGACGTTGGGCGGCATGTCGAACGCGCTGTTCAAGGCGGCCGAGGGCTGGCTGGGTCATCGCAAGGGCGGCGTCGCCATGGCGTCGATCGGCGCCTGTGCCGGGTTCGGGGCGATCTGCGGATCGTCGCTGGCCACCGCCGCCACCATGGGCCGCGTCGCGCTGCCCGAGTTGAAGCAATATGGCTATGCCGGCGGGTTCTCGACCGCGACCCTGGCGGCCGGCGGCACGCTGGGCATCCTGATCCCGCCCTCGGTGGTGCTGGTGATCTATGCCATCCTGACCGAGCAGAACATCGCCAAGCTGTTCCTCGCGGCCTTCATTCCCGGTCTGCTGGCGGCCTTGGGCTATGTCATCGCGATCTCGATCTACGTGCGCCTCTACCCCGAGGCGGCGGGCACCCGCCCGCGCGTGCCCTACGGCGAACGGCTCGCGGCGCTGGTCCAGGTCTGGCCGGTGCTGCTGGTCTTCGGCCTGGTGGTCGGCGGGATCTACCTGGGCTGGTTCACCCCGACCGAGGGGGCCGCCGTAGGAGCTGCGGGCACCGGGTTGATCGCGCTGGCCAATGGCGGGCTGACGCGCGCGACGCTGGTCGACAGCTTCTTTGTCACCGCGCGGTCGACGGCGATGATCTTTTTCATCGTCCTGGGCGCCGGGTTCTACAACGGGTTCCTGGCCTTGACCCAGGTGCCGCAGGAACTGGCCGATTACGTGGTCAGCCAGGGGTTCTCGCCCTGGCTGGTGCTGGTGTTGATCCTGGTCTTCTACCTCCTGTTCGGCTGTCTGATGGACAGCCTGTCGATGATCCTTCTGACGATCCCGATCTTCTACCCGGTGATCAGCGCGATGGACTTCGGCATGGTCAACCTGGCCGACCTGCAGGCGGATGCGGCGATGGAGGTGATCCGCAATGGCGTGCCCGACGGGATGGCGACCGACATGCTTGAGTCGATCAAGACCGCGATCGCCAGTGGCGCCGAACTGACCCGCGACCAGATGAAGGCGCTGGACATCCGCATGACGCGCGGCATGGCCAACCGGATCGAGACCGAGCAGGTTGCGATCTGGTTCGGTATCCTCGTGCTGATCGTGGTCGAGGTCGGTCTGATCACGCCGCCGGTGGGGATGAACCTGTTCATCATCAACGCGATGGACCGCAAGACGCGGATGGTCGACACCTACAAGGCGGTGATGTTCTTTGTCGGCTCGGACCTGGTCCGGGTGGTCATCCTGGTGGCCTTTCCGTCAATTACCCTGTTCCTGTTGCGATAGCGGCGACGCAGCGTGGCGATCCTGGCCCGGCCCCCGAATGGGGCCGGGCCTTTTTCGTTTCGCAGAGCGGGGTGGTGCAAAATAATGCCGGTATCTTTGGCAATATCTTGCACATTCAGGCGAGAGGTGCATGATACGCGCGTCGAGTCACGGTGCGATGGGAGGGAGACCCGCCGCGCCGGACCGGATCAAGGGGACCGAACAGGGAGGAGGACCCATGCAGCAGTCATCGGGGAACGCGGCGATCTATTTTGTCGACCGCCATATCGACGAGGGCCGGGGCGACAAGATCGCTTTTCGCGAGGCGGACGGCGACCGGCGCAGCCTGACCTATGCGGGTCTGGCCGAGGAAACCGCGCGGTTTGCCGGCGCGTTGGATCGCCACGGGGTGCGGCGCGAGGAGCGGGTCGCGATGATCGTGCGCGACCAGATCGAGTTCCCGGTGGTGTTCTGGGGCGCGCTCAAGGCCGGGGCGATCCCGGTGCCGCTGAACACGCTGCTGTCCTCGGATATCTACGAAGCGATCCTGAGCGACAGCCGCGCCTCGATCCTGGTGGTGTCCGAGCCGCTTTGGGAGGTGGTGGCGCCGGCGATCTCCGACAACCGTTACCTGCGGGCGGTGGTGGTGATCGGGGACGCGCCCGAGGGCACCGAAAGCTACGCGGCCTTCACCGAGGGCGCCGCGCCGATGCAGACCGTCGAGGCGCATCCGGATGAGCTGGCGTTCTGGCTCTATTCCTCCGGCTCCACCGGGCTGCCCAAGGGGGTGCGCCACGTGCACGCCAGCCTCAAGGCCACTGCCGACACCTTTGGCGCGCAGGTTCTGGGCATCCGCGAGGAGGACACCGTCTATTCGGTGGCCAAGCTGTTCTTTGCCTACGGGCTGGGCAACGGCATGTCCTTTCCGATGTCGGTGGGCGCGACAACGGTGCTTTACGGCGGGCGTCCGACACCGGATGCGGTGTTCGACATCATGAAACAGGAGCGTCCGACCATTTTTTGCGGTGTGCCCACGCTCTATGCCGCCGTGGTCGCCGCGCAGGAGGCCGCCGGCGGCATGCCGGATCACACGATCCGCATCTGCACCTCGGCCGGCGAGGCGTTGCCGCGTGAAATCGGTGAGCGCTGGGAAAAGCTGTGGGGGGCCGAGATCCTCGACGGAGTCGGCTCGACCGAGATGCTGCACATCTTCCTGTCCAACCGCCCCGGCGACATCGTTTACGGCACCTCCGGCGTCGCGGTGCCGGGATACGAGGTGCGGCTGGTCGATGAGCATGACGAGGACGTGCCCGAGGGCGAGGTCGGCGAGCTTCTGGTGCGCGGGCCGTCCTCTGCGGATGGCTACTGGAATCGGCGGAACAAGTCGCAATCGACCTTTGCTGGTCACTGGACCCGCACCGGCGACAAGTACGAACGCACGTCCGGGGGACGTTTTGTCTACTGCGGGCGGACCGACGACATGTTCAAGGTCTCGGGCATCTGGGTCTCGCCCTTCGAGGTGGAACAGGCGTTGGTCGAACACCCTGCCGTGCTGGAGGCCGCCGTCGTTGCCCGGGCCGACGAAAAGGGGCTGGATAAACCGGCGGCCTATATCGTGCTCAAGGACGGGGCCGATTCAAGCGTTGTGGGCGATCTCAAGGACCTGGTGAAGGACAAGATCGGCATGTGGAAATATCCCCGCTGGATCGAGGTGGTCGAGGACCTGCCCAAGACCGCCACCGGCAAGATCCAGCGATTCAAGCTGAGGGAACCGGCCTGATGGCGCAGTTGGAATGGTCCGAGGCCCCGACAACCCCGCTGGTGGTGAACGGGGTGACGCTGGAATACACATGCCTTGGGCCGTCGCCGGACAAGGCGCCGACCATCGTCATGTTGCACGAGGGGTTGGGCTGTGCCGCGCTCTGGCGTGATTTCCCGGCACGGGTGGCGGCGCGGACCGGGATGGGCGTGTTGGTCTATTCCCGCCAGGGCTATGGCCAGTCCGACCCGGCCGAACTGCCGCGCCCGCTGGATTTCATGACGCGCGAGGCTGTGGATGTGCTGCCGCATGTGCTGGATCAGGCGGGGATCGAACGCTGCATCCTGTTCGGTCATTCCGACGGTGCGACCATCGCCGCGATCCATGCCGGCAGCGTCGAGGATTTCCGCGTGCGCGGGCTGATCCTGATGGCGCCGCATTTCTTTACCGAGGAGATGGGGCTGGCCGAGATCGCCAAGGCGCGTGCGGCCTTTGAGACCACCGACATGAAAGAGCGGATGGCCAAGTATCACAAGGATCCGGAGAACGCTTTTCGTGGATGGAACGATACCTGGCTCGATCCCGCCTTCAAAGCGTGGAACGTGGGTGAGGTCATCGACTATTTCCGTATCCCGGTGCTGGCGATCCAGGGGCGCGCGGACCAATACGGTACGCTGGCCCAGATCGAGGAGATCGAGACGCGTTCCTATGCGCCGGTCGATACGGTGATCCTGGACGATTGCAAGCATGCCCCGCATCTGGAGCAGCCGGACCAGACGCTGGACGCGGTGGCCGAGTTCGCCGCGCGGCTGGAGCGGATCGAGGCGGCTGACGTGGTTCCGGTCTGATTCCGGTGCGGTTCCGTGCGCCATCCCATGCCTATGTCCCGGGGAGAACGCCCCGGCACCCGGAGGGCAGCTTTGACAGGCTGACGGAAACGGCGCGACCGGGCATGACGCCCGCCGCGCTTGCCGCGTCCGACGCCTGGCGCGCTGGTTGGCAATTCCTGCGGCAAGGCTACTTCTGGGAGGCGCATGAACTGTTCGAACCGGTTTGGATGGCGCTTTTGCCTAATTCGCGCGAGCGGGCCTTGGTGCAGGGCGCGATCCAACTGGCCAACGCCGCGCTCAAGGCGCGGATGGGCCGGCCGCAGGCGGTGCTGCGGCTGTGTGACCTGGCCGAGCGGCACCTGGTTGCGGCGGGGCCGGCGGGGGCCGGGGCGATGCGCGCCGATGGTCCCTGGCTGGGTCGGGAGATCGCGCGTCTGCGGGCAGAGGCGAATCTCTCCCTCGGCGCGGATGCGAGATAGTGCAAAATAATGCATTACCTTGACCAGAGAACGGGAGTGACGTCCACATAGTTCTGGTAATTAACTGAAAATATAGAAAAACAACATGCGCACTATTATGCATATTCCTGTTTACCCGTCGGAGAGAATGTCATAAAGTGCACACAGGAAACGACCTTTGAGGAGCGCGACATGTCCAAAGTGATCGACTTTCAGACCGATCCGTCGAAATACCGCCACTGGCGTGTGGAATACGATGGCGAGATCGCCAATCTTTACATGGACGTGGATGAGAAGGGCGGGCTGTTCGACGGGTACGAGCTCAAGCTCAACTCCTATGACCTCGGCGTCGATATCGAGCTAGCCGACGTGGTCCAGCGGATGCGGTTCGAGCACCCCGAGGTCAAGGTCGTGGTGATGCAGTCGGGCAAGGACAAGGTGTTCTGCGCCGGTGCCAACATCCGCATGCTGGGCGGGGCCTCGCACGCGCACAAGGTCAACTTCTGCAAGTTCACCAACGAGACGCGCAACACCTTCGAGGCGGCAGAAGAGGACTCGGGCCAGAAATACGTGGCCGCGGTCAAGGGCGCTTGCGCCGGCGGCGGCTACGAGCTGGCGCTGGCCTGCAACCACATCATGCTGACCAATGACAGCACCTCGTCGGTCGCGCTGCCCGAGGTGCCGCTGCTGGCGGTGCTGCCGGGCACCGGCGGGCTGACCCGGGTCACCGACAAGCGCAAGGTGCGCCGCGACCTGGCCGACGTGTTCTGTTCGGTCGAGGAGGGCGTGAAAGGCCAGCGTGCGGTCGATTGGCGGCTTGTGGACGAGGTCGTGCCGAACTCGAAATTCGATGCCGTGGTGCAGGAGCGGGCGCGCGAATTCGCGGCAAGCTCGGCCAAGCCCTCGGGGCTCAAGGGCATCACGCTGAAGCCGCTGGACCGTACCTTTGGCGAGGACAGCGTGACCTATTCGCTGGTCGAGGTCACCATCGACCGCGCCGGGCACAAGGCCACCGTGACGCTGTCGGGCCCGGATGCCGATGCGCCCGCCGACATGGAGGAGGTGCAGGCGCAGGGCTGCGACGGTTACATGCTGCGACTGGCGCGCGAGTTGGACGATGCGCTTTTGCACCTGCGTCTGAACGAGCGCGAGGTCGGCCTGCTGGCGTTCTGCAGCCAGGGCGACCCGGAAAAGCTGGTCGCGCATGAAAAACTGTTGATCGACAACGCCGATCACTGGCTGGCCAACGAGATCCTGAAATACTGGAAACGGGTGCTGAAACGCGTCGATCTGACCTCGCGCTCGATGGTGGCGATGGTCGAACACGGCAGCTGTTTCGCCGGGGTGTTGGCCGAACTGCTGTGGTCCTGTGATCGCAGCTACATGATGCTGGACGAGTTCGAGGGCGACAACCGGCCGATGGCGACGGTTACCCTGACGCCCGGCAACTTTGGCCTCTACCCGATGAGCAACGACCTGACCCGGCTGCAAACCCGGTTCCTGGGGGCGCCCGAGACCGTTGATGCGCTGAAGGACCGGATCGGGGAGCCGATGGAGGCCGACGCGGCCGACAAGGCCGGGCTGATCACCTATGCCTTTGACGATATCGATTGGGAGGACGAGGTGCGCATCTTCCTCGAGGAGCGCGCCAGCTTCAGCCCCGACGCGATGACCGGGATGGAGGCCAACCTGCGTTTTCCCGGGCCAGAGACGATGGAAACCCGCATCTTTGGCCGCCTGACCGCCTGGCAGAACTGGATCTTCCAGCGGCCCAACGCGGTCGGCAAGGAGGGCGCGCTGCAACGCTACGGCACCGGGGTGCGCGGTGAATACAACATGGAACGGGTCTGACCGACCAAGGGGCGCGCCGATGGTGCGCCCCATGACATGGCGCCGCGGCATGTCGCGCGGGCCGAATTTCTAGGGAGTGGACGAATGCTCGATCTGATCAATGTCAGCTATGACACGCAAATCCCCAACAATGTCGGGCTCAGCTCGGACAAGCGGGTTCTCAAGGCGCTGGAGAAATGGCACCCCGGTTACATCAACTGGTGGTCGGACCTGATCCCGCAGAACTTCCAGCAGTCGCTGGTCTATCTGCGCACCGCGGTTTCAGTCGACCCCAAGGGTTGGGCAAAATTCGATTACGTCAAGATGCCGGAATACCGCTGGGGCGTGTTGCTGGCGCCGCAGGCCGAGGGCCGCACCATCCCCTGTGGCGAGCATTTCGGTGAGCCGGCCTGGCAGGAAGTGCCCGGCGAATACCGCAACCTGCTGAAACGCCTGATCGTGATCCAGGGCGATACCGAGCCGGCCTCGGTGGAACAGCAACGGTTCCTCGGGCTGACCGCGCCGTCGCTGTATGACATGCGCAACCTGTTCCAGGTCAACGTGGAAGAGGGCCGGCACCTTTGGGCGATGGTCTACCTGCTGCACAAGTATTTCGGTCGCGACGGCCGCGAAGAGGCGGACGATCTGCTGCTTCGCTCCTCGGGGTCGGAAGAGGCACCGCGGATGCTGGGCGCCTTCAACGAGGAAACGCCGGACTGGCTGTCGTTCTTCATGTTCACCTATTTCACCGACCGCGACGGCAAGATGCAGTTGGAGAGCCTGGCGCAATCAGGGTTCGACCCGCTGTCGCGCACCTGTCGCTTCATGCTGACCGAGGAAGCGCACCACATGTTCGTGGGCGAAACCGGCGTCGGCCGCACCATCCAGAAGACCTGCGAGGTGATGAAGGAACACGGCATCGAGGATCCCTATGACATCGACAAGATCCGCAGCTTCGGCGTGATCGATCTGCCGACGATCCAGAAAAAGCTGAACCTGCATTACACGCTGTCGCTGGACCTGTTCGGTCAGGAAGTGTCGACCAATGCCGCCAACGCCTTCAACGCGGGCATCAAGGGCCGGTACATGGAGCACCGGATCAAGGACGACCACAAGCTGACCGAGGATACCTACAAGGTCTGGGACATGGTCGACGGAAAGCTGGTGCAGCACGAGGTTCCGGCCCTGACCGCGATCAACATGCGCCTGCGCGACGACTATACCCGCGATGCGGCCGGCGGCGTGACCCGCTGGAACAAGATTATCGAAAAGACCGGTGTCGCCTTCGAGATGAAGCTGCCGCACGAGGCGTTCAACCGCAAGATCGGCGTCTTTGCCGAAAAGCTGTTCGATCCCGAAGGCAACCTGGTGTCTGGCGCCGAATATGACGCCGGCATGAAGGAGTGGTTGCCGACCCACGCCGACGGCGATTTCATCCAGTCGCTGATGAAGCCGGTCACCGAGCCGGGAAAATACGCAAGCTGGATCGCCCCGCCGAAGGTGGGCATCGACAACAAGCCGGGCGATTTCGAATACGTCAAACTGCACATGGCGTGATCACCGGCGCCCTCCGGTCCGGCATATGCCGGGCCGGACCCCCGCCGCCGCTTTGATGATGCGGGGGCAGTCGTGGTATGGTGGGATTCGGGGCCGTGCGGTCCCGCCTCTTGCTCACCCGTCTGCCGGGCATCCATCGTACCCTGAACGGAGCCTCTGCCATGAACATCAGCAGGTCCAAAGCCGAAACGCCCCGTTTGAACGATCTGTCCGTGGAACTGTCGCAACTGCATGGCCCCTGTGTCGGGTGCAGCGATTGCGCCGGCCTGTGCGGGGCCCTGATCGACGCCCTGATGATACCGGACGTGATCCTGAGCAAGAAGCGCGAGAGCCAATGAACAAGCCGCTGAAACAGCACCTGATCGACCCCGAAATCTGCATCCGCTGTTACACCTGCGAAATGACCTGTCCGCTCGAGGCGATCGAGCATGACGACAACAACGTCGTGGTCGACGCGTCCAAGTGCAACTTTTGCATGGATTGCATCCCGGTCTGCCCGACCGGCTCGATCGACGAGTGGCGGGTGGTGAACGATCCCTATACGGTGGATGAACAGTTCGAATGGGACGAACTGCCCGCGCAGGCGGATATCCAGGCCCCCGGCGGCGAGGCCGAGACCGGGATGGAGGCGCTGGACGAGGCGATGGCCGCCCTGCTGGCCGAGGCCCACTCCGGGGCCGGCGGCAAGGCGAAAGCGCCGGCCTCGGCCTCCAAGCCGACGGTCAACATGTACAACCTCGGCAAACCGGCCGAGGCCACGGTCCAGGGCAACTATCGCCTGACGTCCGAGGACTCCGACAGCGACGTGCGCCATGTCATCCTCGACCTCGGGGGGCTGCCGTTCCCGGTGCTGGAGGGCCAGAGCGTCGGGATCATCCCGCCGGGCACCGATGACGAGGGCAAGCCGCACCTGCCGCGTCTGTATTCGGTCTCCAGCCCGCGCGATGGCGAACGGCCCAACTTCAACAACCTCTCCCTCACCGTGAAGCGCGAGGAGGGCGGGCTGTGCTCCAACTATGTCTGCGATCTGCAAAAAGGCGACAAGGTGCAGCTTACCGGGCCGTTCGGGGCCACCTTCCTGCTGCCCGAGGACCCGCAGGCGCGCCTGTTGATGATCTGCACCGGGACCGGGTCCGCGCCGATGCGCGCCTTTACCATGCGCCGCCAGCGCAGCGTCGGGGCGAAATCGGGTGGCATGGTGATGTTCTTCGGCGCCCGCACCCCTGAGAGCCTGCCCTATTTCGGCCCGCTGAACAAAGTGCCCGAGGCGCTGCTGAAGAAACACCTGGTGTTCTCGCGTGTTCCCGGCGCGGACAAGGAATACGTCCAGGACCGGATGCGGGTCGAGGAAGAGGCGGTGGCCGAGATGATCGCCGATCCCAACACGCATATTTACATCTGCGGCTTGCGCGGTATGGAGGAGGGCGTCGAAAAGACGCTGACCAATATCGCCGAAAGCATCGGCCAGCCTTGGGGCGCGCTGCGCGACACCATGCGCGACGAGGGCCGTTATCACGTGGAAACCTACTGAATGACAAAGACAGACGACGCAGCCGTGCCGCCCCCGTACGAGCACGAGATCCGCGTCAGCTGGGCCGATTGCGACCCGGCCAGGATCGCCTATACCGGGCGGCTGCCCTATTTCGCGCTGGATGCGATCGACGCCTGGTGGGAGCATCACCTGGGCGGCGGCTGGTATCACCTCGAGCTGGACCTCGGGTTTGGCACGCCCTTTGTCCATCTCAGCTTGGATTTCGTCTCGCCGGTCACGCCGCGTCACAGGTTGATCTGCAAGGTCTGGCCCAACAAGCTGGGGAACAAGTCGATCGGGTTCCGCGTCGATGGCTACCAGGATGGCGTCCTGTGTTTCAAGGGACGCTTCGTCAACGTCTTTACCGTCTCGGAGACCTTCGAGTCGCGGTCCGCACCGCCGGATATCCGCAAGATGGTCGAACCGCTTTTGCGTCCGGATGACGCAACGATTTCCGCATGATAGTGCAGCGGGCCGCCTTTAGTCGGGTGAAAGGGTTTGAAACGACCCTGATCTGGCCCTAGGCTTGTGCAATATTTTTCATAACCGGCCAGTGGCATGACCGAGATCACCAACTTTCGAGGCGAGGCGACACCGCAATCGCAGGCGACCCGGGTCGAGGCCGAGGTTTCGGCCCTGATCCAGCGGGTCGGTGAGCGTGTGCGCCGCGCGCGGGAGCGCAAGGGCATTCCGCGGCGGGTGTTGTCGGAGATGTCCGGGGTGTCGCCGCGCTATCTCGCGCAGCTCGAGGCCGGAGAGGGCAACATCTCGATCGGGCTGTTGCAGCGGGTGGCCTCGGCGCTCGATCACCGGATCGAATGGCTGGTCGGGGAAGAGGACCCGTGGAACTCGGACGCCTTGCGGGTGGCAGACCTGTTCCGCAGCTCCAGCACCGATGTGCAACAGGCGATCCTGCGCCGGCTCAACCCCGAACCGGCCGAGGCACTGCGCGGTCATCGCCTGTGCCTGATCGGGCTGCGGGGGGCGGGGAAATCGACCCTTGGCGCGCTGATCGGACAGGCTCTGAACATCCCCTTCGTCGAGCTGAACTCCGAGATCGAGGAACAGGCCGGCATGCCGGTCGAGGAGGTCATGGCGCTGTACGGGCAGGAGGGGTACCGCAAGCTCGAGGCGCAGGCGATCTCGCGCATCATCGCCACCCATGACAGCATGGTCCTGGCGGTTGCCGGCGGAATCGTGGCCGAGCCCGAGACCTATACCCAACTGCTCGAGCATTTCCACACCATCTGGCTCAAGACCACGCCGGGCGAACATATGGCACGGGTGCGGGCGCAGGGCGACGAACGGCCGATGGCGGGCAACCCCGAGGCGATGGAACAGCTGCGCTCGATCCTGACCAGCCGCGAGGCGCTCTATTCCCGCGCGCAGGCACAGCTGGACACCTCGGGCCAGACCGTCGAGGCCTCGCTGGCGCAGCTTCTGGCGCTGATCGAAGACCGCAAGTTTCTGGGCTGAGCATGGCGCGCGCGCTGATCGTCGGTGCCGGGCCCGCCGGGGTCATGGCCGCGCGGCTGCTGACCCACGCGGGATACGCGGTGGTGCTGGCCGAACCCGATCCGGATGATGCGCGCCGAATTCGTGACATGCTGGCACAGGCCGGGCTGACCCTGACCGTGGTCGATGGGCCGGGCGATCCGACGGGCGCGCAGATCGTCATGGAGGCGATGGAAGAGGACCCCGGGCCGCGCACCAGCGTGCTGGAGCACCTGGAGCGAACCACCGCGCCCGACAGCCTGTTGCTCTCCACTACGCCCACCGGGATTTCCGGCCGTGTCATTGGATTTCGTCTCTATACCGCAGTTCAGAGCCGAAACTTGGTCGAGATTGCCCCCGGCCCGGGGGCGCGAGAACCGCAGATCGCCGCCGCCTTTGCGCTGGCCGCCACCATGGGCCGCCACGCCGTGCGCGCGCCGCATAACCGCGCCTCGATTGGCACCCGGCTGATGCGGCGGCTCTACGAGGCGGCGGATACCATGCTCTTGCAGGGGGCCATTCCGCATGAGCTGGACGAGGCGATGGTCGCCCTTGGCTGGGACATGGGGCTCTACGAGGCGCAGGATCTGGCCGGGCTTGTCGCGGCCTATGCCGACCGCAAGGCACAGGTGCCGGATCGCGACCCTGACCGCCTTTATGTCCCGATCCAGGACCGCGTGGTCGAAGAGGGGCGGCTGGGAAAATCGGCGGGCGTCGGCTGGTATCGCTATCCCGGCGGCGGCGGTGCAGTGATCGATCCGCTGGTCGAGGACCTCCTGCGCGAGGAGGCCTGGTTCGCCGGGGTCACCCCGCGCGGTTTCGGCGCGGAAGAGATGCAGGAGCGGCTGGTTATGGCGCTGATCCACGAGGGGGCCTTGCTGCTGGCCGACGGCACCGCAGCGACGGCAGGGGATATCGACACGGTCAGCCGGGCCGGGCTGGGGTTTCCGGTGCGGTTGGGCGGGGTGATCGCCCATGCCGATGCGCTCGGGGCGGATCGGATCGCCGAGGCGCTGATGCGCCTGGCGGTGGAGGACCCGCTGGTCTGGACCCCGCCTGAACCGATCCTGGACTGTGCCGGCGCCGGGCGGCGGCTGGCGGAGTGGCGGCCCCTCAAGCGGTGAGACGGCGGCGGGGCCGGGAGCCTCCGGCGGGAGTATTTGGCAAAGAGAAGAACAGCAGCAGTGTCCGGACCTCAGCCCGCCGCCCCCGGTTCCCTGAGCCAGCCATCGGCAAAGGTCACCTCTGAGACGCCGGCGAAGCGCGCCACGCGGGCCAGCTCGGCCTCGAGCCGGGCCTGTCGCGCGCCGTTCCAGCGGATGCCATTTTCCGGCCAGAGCGCGGTGACGTTCAGCCGGTCGCGGTCGCGCAGCGCCTTCATGTCGATACGGCCGACGATCCGCTCCCCCTCCAGAAGCGGAAAGACATAATAGCCGTACTTGCGCCGGGCCGCCGGGACGAACACCTCGATCCGGTACTCGAACCCGAACAGGCGGGCCGCCCGCGCCCGGTCGCGCAGCGCCGGATCAAAGGGGCTGAGCACGCGCATGCGCCCCGGAGGCGGAGGGAGATTTGACGCCGCCGCCTCGAGATCCGGGCGGGCGAAGACGCGGCGCAGGCTGCCGTCGGCGCAGGTGATCTCGGCCTCGATGATCTCTCCCTTTGCCAGGGAGGCGTCGCACCACGCCTTGGCCTCGGCCGGGGTGACAAGCGCCCAGAACGCCGCCAACTCGCCCGGCGTGGCCACCCCCAACCGGTCCAGCGCCGCGCCACAGGCCCAACGCACCGTCTCTTCCGGATCGGGCCGCGCGGGATCGGCCAGCAGCGCCGCGTCGATCACCCGCTCGGTCAGGTCATAGCGTTTCCGAAACCCGTCGCGGCCCACGATGCTGAGCGCGCCGGTGCGCCAGAGGTATTCCAGTGCGGTCTTGGACGGGTGCCAGTCCCACCAGCCGGTGCTGCCCTTTTTCTCGCCCTGCCCGAGGTCCGACGAGGTGACCGGCCCGTGATCGCGGATATGGCGCAGAACCGGCTCGAACTGGTCGTCGAACCGGTGCCCCTGCCACTCGCGCCAGCGACGTTTCAGCCGCTCCGCATCGCGGGCAAAGCGCAGATGCCAATGGGGAAAGAACGCCATCGGGATCATCGCCGCGTCATGGGTCCAGTGCTCGAACAAGGCGCGATCACCCTCGTAGAGCCGCTTGAGCTGCGCCGGCCGATAGGCCGGGCGGCGTGAAAAGAGGATCATGTCGTGGGCGCGGGCCACGGTGTTGATGCTGTCGACCTGCACGAACCCCAGCCCATTGATCACGCCGAGCAAGTCTTTACCCTTGCTCGGCCCCATTGGCGGCGCGGCCAGCCCGTGCCGGTCGAGGAACAACCGCCGCGCGGCCCGGTTGCCGATGCGCGGGCGGGCCATCCCGATCATTCCCGCTTCAGCGTGTCGCCATAGCTGATCTTGGGGGTCAGCACGACCTGGCTGTCGACCTCCTGCGGCGGGGTCTCCAGCCGGGCCACGATGATCTCGGCGGCCTTGCGGCCGATCTCGTTCCGGCAGGCGTCCATGGTGGCCAGCTGCCGGGGCAGACCCTGCAACAGCTCCACCCCGTTGAAGCCGGCCAGGCCGATCCGCCCCGGGATGTCATAGCCCTTTTCCAGCAGGTACAGCAGCCCGCCGGCGCCGATCATGTCGTTGGAGTAATACAGGAAATCCAGGTCCGGCGACCGCGTCATCATCTCTGCGGTCATTTCGCGCCCCTTGGCCAGCGCCGACCCACCGGAATAGAAGGCGCGGTCCTCGATCTCGACGCCGTTCTTGGCCAGCTTCTCGGTGAACCCCTCGAAGCGTTTGCGCGCCCGGTGATCGAGCGGCATCTTGGTGCCCATGAAGCCAATCCGGCGGTAACCCGCGTCGAGGATCGCGCGCGCCATCTCGCGCCCGGCGCGACGATGCGAGATGCCGACCATGGCATCCACCGGGGCGCCGTCGGCATCCATGATCTCGACCACCGGGATGCCGGCGGCCCGCAGCATGGCGCGCGCCGCCTCGGTATGCTCCAGCCCCGCGATGATCACGCCCGAGGGTCGCCAGGACAGCATCTCGTACAGAACCCGCTCTTCCTTTTCGGGCAGGTAGTCGGTGACCCCGACCACCGGCTGCAGCGCGGTCGTCTCCAGCACCTCGTTGACGCCGGTCAGCACCTCGGGGAACACCATGTTGGACAGCGACGGGATGATCACCGCGATCAGGTTGACCCGGTTCGAGGCCAGCGCGCCGGCGATCTTGTTGGGCACGTAACCTAGCGCCTTGGCGGCGGCCAGAACGCGGGCGCGGGTCGCCTCGGAGACGTCGCCGCGGTTGCGCAACACACGGCTGACCGTCATCTCGGAGACACCCGAGGCCTCGGAGACATCGCGCAGGGTGAGCGGGCGTTTGTTTTCAACCGTCACGAGAGACCCTTTTTGTCGGAATGGTATGACGTTACCGCGAAGCGACGATGCTGTTCAAGCATGTGCAAAACCGGTGACAAGCCCGACAAACCGGTCTAAACACCCCGGCGACGGCCCCGTGGCTCAACTGGATAGAGCAGCCCCCTCCTAAGGGGCAGGTTGCAGGTTCGAATCCTGCCGGGGTCACCATATAAAACCGCCAAAGTGTTGGTAATAAACAAATAAATCGAAAAAACATTTTGTTGTTCCCCCACGCGTTCCCCCATGCGTAGCCGGATGCTACCGGAATTCCCGGGACACAAGCAAATGTTGAATTGTGGGCACGCGGAGAGACTGGGGCCGTCGGTTTGCCAGTTCGAGAAGCGCAAAGACCCAATGCCCCCCGGGGGGCTGTTTCTGCCGCTTATCAAAAGACAGGTCGGGCGTCGGTTTCCAGCGGTTACAGTTCAGACGAAAGTTTACGGGCTTCGCGGCCCAGCATGTTCGCCAACTTCCGCAACTCTACCGTTTCGCCGCTGCGCCCGCCGTGCCGCCAGTTCGGATTCGCTGGCCCCGGTTGAGCGCCCCCGCGCGCCCCGTGCATCCGGTATACGGTCCAGCCGCGAACGGCGGGGTTCCGGCATGGTTTTCCGGTGCGCTTTGATTTCGCGCTGCATCTCGGCGCAGCATGGGCGCTTTGCATGGGGTTGCCGTCACTTTTCACTTCTGCCCCTCCCTCCGTATGGCGTTCGACTGCGTCTCAGATTGCATAACGCCCATCCACTGTACGGGCCTGCCCAAGGGCGGCAAGGCTTTCCAGAAGCGGTTCGACAGTCGGAGTGCGCCCTCGTTTGAAACGGCGGGCCACCTGTTCCGGGGTCGCTTCCCCCAGTTCGGCCAAGGTCTCGCGAACGGCGGCAATCTGTGCGGGAAGGCTCTTGGGGAACGGCGGCTTGCTGGTGGTGTCCTGCGGGCCAACGTCCAGATCGCCTTGTTCGTTCTTCGCCTGCGCCGCGCGGCCCTCGGGGTTCTGGTAGTCCGGGCGCAGCCAGTGCACCAGTCCGCGCGCTTCCTCTGCGGCGCGGGTGCGGTTCAGATCCACAAGTCGGTGCAGAATATCATCATCGGACAGGTCGGTAGGCCAGCCATAGGCTTCGGCCACGGCGGCGTCGATCTGGCCGTGAAGGTCGCGCAGGATGCCGATCAGCCCCTGGTCATAGATTTCGCGGTCCTTTTCCTCGATCCGCTCGCCCGCGCGCAGCTTTTCCAGAACGTTATACATCTGCGTCAGGGTCAGCTTGGGGTGCGCTGCCTGCTGGGCCTTGCGATGCGCGTCCAGTTGCTCGCCCAAGCTGCGCAGGTGGGTTTTCTGGGCCTCGGTCGGGTCAGGGAAGGGGAAGGAGTTGAAGCACTCTGCATGATTGTAGTTGGGGCGGTCTTCCAAGAATGCTCCAGTCCCAAGCGCCCAGGTAACATGCCAGCAAGACGAAAGCACCGATAGCTGCCAAGCATCGTCTAGGCCAATTGCAATCAGCTTTGCATCAGGAAGGATGTCTGCATCTAGGAAACCAAAGATACGATGTTTGGCAGTGCGACCTGTGGCAATGTATCGGCGTAATGGCGCGGTTGCTTCCCGAAAGTCTGGGCGCTGCCTTCCGAACAACCACCACGTGTCTCTGAATTTCTTGTCCCGGTTTTGCAGACGTTCTGGCCGAACACGACC
>NZ_BAABWV010000020.1:0-77297 GCF_040365005.1 Aquicoccus sp. SU-CL01552
AGGCAGGTCATCTCGATCAGGCCGCGTGCCGCGCTGGCGCATCGCCGGTCAGCTGGTGCAGGGCATCCGCGTCCAGCACATGGATGCGGGTGGGTTGTGGCATGGCGATCACCCCGGCCTTTTCCAATGCGCGGATCTGGCGCGAAACGGTTTCCAGTGTCAGGCCGGACATCTGCCCCAACTCGGCGCGGCTGACCGGCAAAAGCAGTTCGTTCGTCCCGCCTTGTCGGGCATGAAGCCATGCCACCATCGACGCCACGCGCTCGGACGCGCTCTTGCGGCCAAGCAGGGTCTGCCAACGATGCGTTATGGCGATCTGGCCCTGCAACAGGTGCAGCAGGTTCAGGCGAAGGCGCGGGATGTCCGCCGCCAGCGCGTCAAAGCCGGCGCGGTCGCAGGTCAGCAGCGCCGTCTCCTCGAGCGCGGACAATTGTCCGCCTGCGCGCCTGGGCCCCAAGGGCGAGAGCACCTCGCCCGCAAAGTTCAGCGCAAAGAGGCGGCGCGCACCATGGGCATCATGCACGTCCTCGCGCAGAGCCCCGGACAGTATCACGCCGACAAAGGGCCTCTGGACCGGGTCGAGCGGGACAGGTTCGCCACGGGCATAGAGGTTTTTGCAAAAGCCCTGCCGGATGCAGTGCATTTCGTGGCGGGTCAGCCCGCGGAACAGTGCGGGTCGTGGCTGTGTCCGGGCATCCGGGCAGGGGGCCTTGGTGGCCCATGGATGGATCATCGCGTTCATGAGGAACGTCCTTGTCTTGGATCACGGGACAAGGGGCACGCGGCCCCCGGTTGAGGGATCAGACCGGGACGGGTGGCGCGCGGGTGCGATGACGAGCCAGCGGCGCGTGTGCGGTGGGCCGTTGCGCGGTGACGGCGGGCGGAGCCGTGGGCCAGAGCGACAGGAGGATCGCGGCCCCCAACCGTGGCGGGGCCTCGGCGCCGGTGACGCTGATCTGAATGCAATCGGAGCCGTCATGACCGCCTCCGTCGGGCTGATGATCCTCGACGGGATGGACCTCTCCGTCATTGGCCAGCCAGACCTCCTGGGTGCCATCGGGCGTGCAGATCACCAGGCGCATGCCATCGGGACCCTGCGCGCGCATCATCCCGGTCGGCACGGTGGCCGGGCCGAGTAGCGCCAGGAACAGCAGCGCGCGTGTAATGAGGGCCGCAGGATGCAAGGATCAGTCGCCGGAGTGGTCCATCGTGGAATGATCGGCCGCGTCGGCAGCAAAGTCCCGTGTGACGGTCTGGTCGGCCAGTGTGGCGATCATGGGAGGGCAGGCGGCCAGTGCCGCACGAAAGGCGATGGTTTTCATTCCGTCTCTCCAGGGTCTGAAGGGGCCCGGCAAGACCGCCGGGCGAGCGTTTCACGAAGGTGAAAGGCGTCAGACTGCCGGAGGGGCGCGTGCCGGGCGCGTGGCCTCGGTGGTCAGGGTGTCTCGGACGGGCGGTTGTGGCGTCCAGTCTGCGGGGGCGAGCGAAAGCTCGGCGACAATCATCGAAACGGCGGGTGCCGGAAGGGACATGGCCCCGTGCAGGAGGCAGGCGCCACAGGTCTGCTGCGCGCCCTTGCCATCAATGTCCCCGCAGATGTCGGCCACATCCAGCCCGAAGGTCAGCGCATAGTCCGAGGCCGCCTGTTCATCCGGCGTCATGAACCGATGCGCAAAACCCGACGTCGACAGGGCGAGGACGAGCAGCACGACCAGAGTGCGCAAGGGCAATATCCGCATCAGGGCCTTCATGACAGGAGATGGATAGCACGACCCGGGAAAACCGCAAGCGTCCCTCGCATCGCGGTGCCCCGGTCCAGTTGCGGAAAGATCGCGACAAGGCTGGCACGGCGGAGGATATGAATGCGGGGAGAGAGGCCGTCTGCGGGGTTCTACCGCCCGTGCCCCCCCCCTTTGACGGCGAAGGGGCAACCGGACATTCAGGCAATCCCGAGATGGGCGCCCTTGCCACGTCACTGGATTTCCGCATTGGCGTGCCGCCGGTTTTATGGACGGCGACTTGGGCTTTCATCGCGCGCGCCCCGAACGCCATGGGGCTTGGGTCGCCGATGGTCGCGCGACGGTGGAACGGCTCGAACATGGCCGCTTGCACTGACGCCCCAGATCAGCGATCCTGACTTTTGTGTGCCTCACCTGGTGCACGAAGCCGTATCATCGCGACGAATGCCGGGGTCAAAAGTAACTTGATTTCAAGCGGTTGAAACGTTCCCCCCTGCGCCTCCGGCGGGCGTGTCCGGGGCCGGAAAAAGAGCCGGCCCCGGTGAGACAAAGATGGGCGAGACATGGGCCTGACAAGCGATCTGATGGAGCTGCGCGAGGCCGATATCACCGCGCATTACCCGGCCGCCGAGGCGATGCTGCAAGGGTTCGACCATGCCCCGCGTATCGCGCGCGCAGCCCCCGCGCCCGGTGACGCCGAGGAACGCTCGCCCGGGATCGGGACGCGACGGCGGTTCCGTTCGACCACGCCGGGGCTGGTCACCCGGCGAACCGTGCGGCCCGACGGGGTGCACCTGCTGGAGCGGATCGAGGCCTGCGACGGGGGCGATCCGCTGACCTCTCCGGCGCAGGCGCAGGTGATGCGGGCGCTGCGGCGGGCGCTCTCGATCGCGCTGGCGATGGCCGAGACCTATGGCGAGCAAACGCCGCTGGCCGCGCTCAAGCGCGCCAACCTGGCCGGCGATCTGCCAGCGGCGCGCAAGGGCGAGTTCTCCGAGCTTCTGGCCGGCGAGGCGCTGATCGCGCTGCATGTCTTCGGCAATGCGCTGTCTTACCTGCTGGCGCCGCACCTGGGCGAGACCACGATCGAACCCGGCGAGGTCGAGGAGGTGCTGACCGATCACGGCCAGATCGCTCTGCACGGCGCATTGTGGGAGCTGGACCGCGCGTTGGCGGCGCAGGCGGGAGACGACGCGCGGCTGGTCGCCACCGCCAGCACCTTTGCCGAGGCGCTGATGGAGAAGGTCGCGTTGCGGGCGCAGTCGGCGCCGCACCTGGGCGCGTTCTCCGGTGCCGCCTGGCGGATCGAGGCGGACGACCTGACCCTGCGCGGCTTTATCCCGGCGACGCGGGCGAAATCCACCACGCTCTCGATGTCCTTCAAGAAGCCCGAGGAGGTGGTCGGCAACCATATCGCCAAGTACCAGGCCCTGAGGCTGGCCAAGATGCTGATGGCCTATGATTTCGACCGCAAGCTGAATCCCTTTGCCGAGTTGGGCGGATTCATCTTCACCTTCATGGGCGACGGCATGCCGGGGACCGGCAAGACCACGCTGATCCAGATGATGGCCGGGTTGATCCACGAATACTGTCAGAACGCGGGCTATCCGTTCCGCTATCAGAACCTGAGCACCGAGAGCATCGACAGCTACCAGGGCAAGTCGGCGCAGAACGCCAAGGCCTTCATCAACGCGGTGATCGACCCCGGCGTGATCGGGTTCGGCACCATCGACGACATCGACCAGCTTGCCGGCAAGCGCGGCGACCGGCAATCGAGCGCCGGGCAGCTGGAGATCACCGCCGTGCTGATGGAGAGCTTTGCCGGCGCCAATACCGTGGTGCGGGGCAATTGCACATTCGGCATGTTCTCGAACTATCCCGAGAACGTCGACGATGCCCTGCGCCAGCGGGCCGGAGCGCGATTCCTGGTCGACGGGCCGCAAAGCCGCGAGGATTACATCGACATCCTGGCGCTGCTCTTGGGCAAGGGGCACGGGATTCCGCTGGGCGATCACGAGCTTTATGCCGCGCAGGAGATCCGGCGCGCGGTGGCGGCCAGCTTCGCCGCGCACAACCGCCCGCAGGAGGCGGCGCTGGTCGATGTGTTCGAACAGGTGACGCAGCGGGTCGGCGCGCTCGATACCGTGGCGCGGATGGGTGCCTATCTCAAGGCGATCCAGCAGGCCGACCCGCGGTTCACCGGCCGGTCGATCAAGAACATCACCGACGCGGTCAAGATGCGCTCGATGGATTTCGAGCTGCCCGATGAATGGATGGAGCAGCCCGAATTGTTCCTGTTCCGCGACTACGAGACCAAAAGGGCGATGATCGAGGAGTTGCGGGTGCCGATCACGCCGGAAATGGTGATCCAGGAAATCAACCGCTATGCCGACAGCGAATTCCGCTACAGCGAGAACTCCGACGAGGTGGCGATCGAGACGGCGGTGCGCGAGATGGAGCGGATGGAAGAGGCGAAACGGCGGTACCTGGAGGGGAAGGGGTGATGATGCGTACTGCTTTGCATCCCTCGAAAATTCAGCGCGCTGCCCCCCTGTTCGACAGCCCGGCGCGCCTGCGGCGCGCAGCCCCCACCCCACCCCCCTTCAGGGTCGGGGCTCATTTTCTGAACAGATGTTCGGCACGGAGGGTGTGCCCATGAAACGCCTCATCACCCGTGGCCTGATGTTCGGAAATCTCTACCGGGTCGACAGCCCGGCGCTGGTCGAACGGTACAACCGCGCGCTCACGCATCTGACCGGAAAGCGCACGGCGCTGGGCGAATTTCATGTCGATCTGTCGGGCTATTCCCCCGAGGTGGGCGATGAGCTGGGCGATCACCTCTATCTCAACCAGGGCGGGGTGAACCGGCAGTTCATCCTGCTGACCACCGAGCAGAAACACTGTCCGCTGCTCAATGCCAAGTTCTCGACCAGCCGTGACATCCTGCGCGATTTCATCGCCGACAACGAAACGCAGCTGTTCGCGCTGACCGCCACCGACGCGGTGGCGGGGGAGTTGGTGAACTCGGTGATCGACATCTCGGACCCGCGCCGGCTGTTCGATCTCCGCCGCGTGGTGATCGAGGCCGACACCACCACCGGCACCCTGCGCCACGCCGAAAAACTCACCCGGCTGGTCGACCGCTTCAAGTCCGAGCCGGACGCCTGGTTCGATGACGTGCTGATCGCCGAGATGATCGGGCTGGCGCAGAAATCCGGCGATCTCACCCGCAACCCGGTGCGGCTGGAAAACCGTGAGTATGAGCAGGCGGATTTCTGGACCGCGCATTTCGGCGGGCTCTACCTGTTTCAGAGTGTCGACGAGACGACGCTGATCGCCGCCGGCGAGACCGGCGGGCTGGAGGATCTGCCGGTGCAGCGGGTGATGCCGCTTTCGGCGCGCAACCGCATCGCGCGGTTCCTGACCGACAACGGGCTGGTCGAGCCGATCCTGCGCGCGCGCGGCATAGATGCCGCCGCGATCCTGCGGCAAAAGATGGATTTCATCGTGATCGACGCGGCCGCCGGGGCCGGGCTCGACCTGGCCGATCTCGACCGTGCCGACCTGCGGCGGCTGGCGCGCACCAACGCCGATGTGCTGCCCGGCGCCTATCACGGGCTGGCGCACCTGTTGAACTGGGCCTCCTCGGGCGGTGACTGGCCGCGCATCACCTCGGAGGATCCGGCCTATTTCTACACCCTGCGGGCGGCGGACACGCCGCTGCGCGACCTGGTCAACATGCTGCTGGCCGAACTGACGCCGCTGGACATCCGGCAGCTGTTCATCTGCCACAAGGCGCTGTTCTATCGCCTCTATGCCGATTGGCCCGAGGGCAAGCGCGCCTATGTTGCCGATTTCCTCGCGCGCGAGTATCAGGTGGACAAGGCTGGCGCGCGGGCGGCGCTTTACGGGCATGAGCCGGACATGTCCGGCGAGGATCCGCCAACCCCGCCCGACGACCTGATCCGCCGGGTCGGACCCTGGGGCGCGGTAAGGAGGAACTGACATGCTGGTGATGCTGCGTTTTCTCTTGCCGCTGCTGGTGGTGCTGACGGTGGTCTATGTCGTCCTCTCGGTCTATTCGCGATTTGTCCGCCGCCGCAAGCTGGCCGAACGCTGGGACAGCAAGGACGTGTTGACGGTGGATCGCGAAACCTTCATCCGGCGTGGGCTGGAACGCTATGACCGGTCCTTCCGCCGCAAGCTGATCCTGGGGGTCTACATCGTGCCGCTGACGGTGATCGCGATCCTCATCTATGTCACGAATTTCATGTAAGGGCGCTCCGATGGTTTACGTCAAATGGGCATTCATCCTCACCTTCTGGCTGCTGGTCGCGGGGTTCTTTCACTACACGCTGCCGCAGAACGACATCGCCCGGATCACCGACACCTATGAAAAGCGGATCGACCCGGGCGAGAACAGCTGGTTCTGGGCCTCGCACGACGTGGGCAGCGATCCGACCACCTCGAACCGCGACGTGTTCTTCATCCAGACGCGGGGATCGGACGGCAAGATCATGGTCTATCGCAACGAGGATACCGGCTGGTCCTGGCCGCCCTATTTCAAGGTCAACAGTTCCAACCTGCAGGCCGAGGCGGCGGATATGAAATCGACCGCCGAGGCGCCGAAATGGGTGGCGATCCGCCATTACGGCTGGCGCAACGAGTTCCTGTCGATCTTTCCCAACGCGGTGAAGATCAAGCCCGTCGCCGGGCCGGAGGTGCGCCTGATCCCGTGGTTCAACATCATCCTGCTGACCGTTCTGGCGGCGCTGGCCTATGCGGTCTGGGTGCGCTGGCGCCGGTTCCGGCGGGCCCGGATCGACCCGCTGATCGAGGATATCGAGGACAACATGGACATCGCCGGCGAGGCGATCTCGGAACGCGGCGGGCGGCTGCGCCGCTGGCTGTCCCGCAAGGGTGGCAAGTAAGCCGGGTCAGTCGGCGAACAGATGCTCGGCCTGCGCCAGGCTCGCCGCCTGGTCGCGCGGGATCGACAGGAAGGCGGCCAGCGCCTCGGCGTTGTCCTCGGGGTCGGCCGATTCTCGGATCTGGCAGAAATTCTCAAACCCGGCATCGCGCAGCTGGTCGGATTCGTGGGTCAGGTCGTTCCGGATCGTCGGCACCAGCCGCTCCAGCGCGGATTGCGGTGTTTGCTCTCCGGCCAGCCCGATGCGCCGGGCGTGCCCGATCAGGTAGTCGTCCGAAAAGTCGCAGTCGATCTCAAGGACCCGCGTTGTCGACCGGTCCGAGGCGAAATCCTGCATCAGGTCGAGGTTGCTCGGATCCATGCAGACGATCAGCCGGTCGGCCTCGTAATAATCGAACAACATGCGCATCAGCGCGCGGCGGTGCCGGGCGCGTTTTTCCAGAGACCCCTCGATCCCGCCCAGGTCGGGCAGGGGGGTATCGACCTCGTTGAACAGGTACTCGATCGCCGGCAGGTTGGTGATCTGGCGGATGTGCTGCAAAAGCCGCTTGGCGACGTGCCATTTCTTGCACACCACGATCATCAACTCGCGCTCGCGCCCTAGCGAGCTTTCGGTTTCCCAGAACCGCACGCCGAACCGGCGCCCGATGCGCCCGCGGCCGGTCAGGAACTTGTGCAGATTCTGGCCTTCGTTCGAGATCCGGAAATCCACGTCATGCGCGGCATAGAGTTGGCCCAGCCGATCCTTGAGGTCGGTCGCCTCGGGGCTGATCTTGCGTGCGAAAAGGTAGTCCTGCCCCAGCAGCAGGTCGTAGTGGTCGTTGTAGAAGGTCACCGGCATCCCGTAGTCCGAGAACATCAGGAAGGTCAGCGTCCGGCTTTCGATCTCGTTTTCCGGGACGAGGTGGCGCACCAGGGTCTGAAAAAACGTCTCGTCGGGAATCCAGGTGGTGCGAAAGAACCGCATCACGTCGCGCCGTTTCCGGGTAAAGTCCAGGATCCACTCGACGGTGCGGCGGCGCAGGCACCACCATTGACTGCCAATCTGCATTCGGAGGTCGGCAGGGACCGCCCGTTGCAGGCCCAGCCGACGTTGCAGCTCGACCGAGGCATAGAACAGGGTCTTGTGCTTTCGCTCGTTCAGGAAGTGGCGATAGATCAGCCGGTCTTCTTTCATCCCGGTCTTGATCCAGTCGCTGTCGAAGAAATCGACGCTCTCGATGAAGTCGCGGTCGTTTCCGTCAAGGAAGCTATGGGCGTATTCCGCCGATTTGATCGGCATGCAGTCGCCCGACAGCATGTAGAAATGCGAGGCGCGCGGAAAGGCCTCGGCCGCGGCCTCGACGGCGTTCAGGGTCGCCTGCACCAGCGACCACTCGCCCCAGCCGCAGCGGATGCGCGGGCGGGCAAAGGTCACGTTCGGGTTGTCGGCCAGCGCATCGCGGACCTGGCGGAACTGCGCCAGTGGCGCGCGAGCGTCGAAGTGGATCGAGATATAGTCGCCCGCCGTCGTCAGCCGCTCGGCCTGAAGGACAATCGCTTCGGGGTCCTTGTGACAGAGCAGGATGTAAGCGATTTTCGCCATGATAAAACGACATATACGTGTTTGGGCAATTCTCCTAACTAGATAAAGGTGAAGGGCGATTGAATAAACACGCAAAATTTGCTTTTTTCATGCAAACCCCGCCCGCGGCACCGAGAGAGTGGCCCGGGCTGCATGGAGGCAAAGGGCAAATGGGCTTTCCCGGCACCTGGATGACGACAAGCGAGAGCATGGTGTATCGGGTCGTCCCGAAGTGCGCCTGCTCGACCATCGGGCAGATCATGTATTATTCCGATCATGGCGTGTTCTTCGACGGCGACATCCACGATGCCAGGTCGGGGCTGCACAAATGGGGCATCGAGGAGAGCCAGGACCAGATCACCCGCAACGTGCAGGCGCACCGGTCCTATGCCTTCACCTGCGTGCGTAATCCCTACACGCGCATCCTGTCCTCGTTCTTTGACAAGATCTGCGGCATCCAGCGCAACGGCAAACGCTATCGCGGAAACCTGGTGCCCAAGCTGGCCTATACCTATGGCATCGAGGTCGGCGGCGATGACGGCAAGGGCGAGTTCGACCAGATCGCCTCGTTTCGCCGTTTTCTGCTGTTCGCCCGCGACACCATCCGCTGGCGCCGTCCGATGGACCCGGACATCCACTGGTCGGCGATGTCGGGCCATGTCTCGACCTTCATCGTCAACGGCGGGCAGTACGACAACATTTTCTGGACCGAGAAGTTCAACGAGGGCATGCAATCGGTGCTCGACGCGGTGGAGACCCCGCACGCCGTCGATCTGGCGACGATCCCGCGCTTCAACGAGAGCGAGGGGCACGGCCCGAAACGGGCGCATCCGGTCGAGGATTACTTCGACGACCTGTCGATGCACCTGGTCTACGAGATCTACAAACGCGATTTCGAGCTGTTCAAATACGACCCTGCCGATCCCGGCAACAAGCTCCCGGTGGGCGAGATCGACCTAGACGAGGTGCACGCCAAGCTCGGGCGCTGACGCGCACGATCTTGCGCAATGATCCGCGCGCGCGTAGATCGGTCGGCATGGCCAAGCAGAAGACAGATCCGAACTACAAGGTAATCGCCGAGAACCGGCGCGCGCGTTTCGATTACGCGATCGAGGATGACGTGGAATGCGGGATCATCCTCGAGGGCTCCGAGGTCAAGTCGCTGCGCGCCAACGGCGGCAATATCGCCGAAAGCTACGCGGCGGTCGAGGAGGGTGAGCTGTGGCTCGTCAATTCCTATATCGCGCCCTACAAGCAGGCCCGGACCTTTGGCCATGAAGAGCGGCGCCGGCGCAAGCTCTTGGTCAGCCGCAAGCAATTGTCGGACATGTGGAACGCGACCCAGCGCAAGGGCATGACGCTGGTGCCGATCGTGATGTATTTCAATCACAAGGGCATCGCCAAGCTCAAGATCGGCATCGCCAAGGGCAAGAAGGCCCACGACAAGCGCGAGACTCAGGCCAAGCGCGACTGGTCTCGGCAGAAACAGCGCCTGCTCAAGGATAACCGTTAGACATCCGGCCCGCAGGCGCGACGCGCTGTTGCCTTGCACCCGTTCGCGACCAATAGTAGGCAGGGAGTTGGCTTTGGTACAAGGGCGGCAGGCATGCAGGACGACCCCAAGACACTGGTTTCCACCGATTGGCTGGCGGCGCATCTGAAGGATCCCGACCTGCGGATTCTCGATGCGAGGATGCCGCTTGCGGGCCAGACGGGCGATCCCCGGGCCGAGTACGAGCAGGCGCATATTCCCGGCGCCCGCTTCTTCGATATCGACGATATCAGCGACCACCGGTCGGAGCTGCCGCATATGGTGCCGCCGGTCGAGAAATTCATGTCCCGCCTGCGCGCGATGGGCGTCGGTGACGGCCACCAGGTGGTGGTTTATGATTCCCTTGGGATCTATTCCGCCGCCCGCGTCTGGTGGACCTTCCGTCTGATGGGCCAGACCAATATCGCCGTCCTCGACGGTGGCCTGCCCAAGTGGTTGGCCGAGGGCCGCGAGACCGAGGATCTGCCGCCCATGGTCCGCGACCGGCATATGACGGTGCGGCTGCAGAACCAGATGGTGCGCGACGTGACCCAGGTCTCGGCCGCCGCCAAGCTCGGCGATCACGAGATCATCGACGCCCGGTCCGCCGGACGCTTTCGCGGCGAGGAGCCGGAACCGCGCGAGGGGCTGCGCAGCGGCCATATCCCGGGTTCGAAGAACGTCCCGTTCACCGAGCTTCTGACCGAAGACGGCACGATGAAATCGCCCGAGGCCTGCCGCGCCGTGTTCGAGGCCGCCGGCGTCGACCTGTCCAAACCCGCGATCACCTCCTGCGGATCGGGGGTCACCGCCGCCGTCCTCAGTCTCGCGCTGGAGCGGATGGGCAAGACCGACCATTCCCTCTATGACGGCTCCTGGGCTGAATGGGGTGCCTTCCCGACCCTGCCCGTCGCAACCGGAGACGACTGATGTTCGAAACCCTCAAGGAACAGCCCGCCGACAAGATCCTGGCGCTGATGAAGATGTTCGCTGACGATCCGCGGGCGCAGAAGATCGACCTTGGCGTCGGCGTCTACAAGAACGCCGAGGGGGTGACCCCGGTGATGCGCGCGGTGAAGGCCGCCGAACAGCGAATCTGGGAACAGCAGACCACCAAGAGCTATACCGGGTTGGCCGGTGATCCGGCCTATGCCGATGCGATGATCGGGCTGATCCTGTCCGATGCGGTGGCGCGCGATACCGTCGCCGCCGTTGCCACGCCCGGCGGCACTGGCGCGGTGCGCCAGGCGTTCGAGCTGATCCGCATGGCCAATCCGGGCGCGCGCGTCTGGGTCTCCGACCCGACCTGGCCGAACCATACCTCGATCCTCGGCTACCTGGGGATCGAGACCAAGGCGTACCGCTATTTCGACAGCGAGACACGTGGCGTCGATTTCGACGGCATGATCGCCGACCTCAAGACGGCGCAGGCCGGCGACGTGGTGCTGCTGCACGGGTGCTGCCACAACCCCACCGGCGCCAACCTGAACCTTGTCGAGTGGCAGGCGGTGGTCGACGTGTTGAACGATCGCGGGCTGATCCCGATGATCGACATCGCCTACCAGGGCTTTGGCGACGGTCTGGAAGAGGACGCCGCCGGCACCCGCCTGGTGGCCTCTTCGGTGCCCGAATGCCTGATCGCGGCGAGCTGTTCCAAGAACTTCGGAGTGTACCGTGAACGCACCGGGTTGCTGATGGCTGTCTCGGCGGATGCGGGCAAGACCAAGCTCAACCAGGGCACGCTGGCCTATCTCAACCGCCAGAACTACTCCTTTCCGCCGGATCACGGCGCCCGGGTGGTGAGCACGATCCTCACCGATCCCGCGCTGCGCGCCGATTGGGCGAGCGAGTTGGAAGAGGTGCGCCTGTCGATGCTGGGCCTGCGCCAGCAACTCGCTGACGAGTTGCAGCGGCTGACCGGATCGGACCGGTTCGGCTTCATCGCGCAGCACCGCGGCATGTTCTCGCGCCTTGGCACCACGCCCGAACTGGTGGCCAGGCTGCGCGAGGATCACGGCATCTACATGGTGGGCGACAGCCGGATGAATATCGCCGGGCTGAACAAGACCACCGTTCCGATCCTGGCCCAGGCCATCGTCGACGTCGGCGTCTGAGCCTTTCGATCACCGGTGCCACGCCCCGTTCGCATGGACGGGGCGCGTGCCTGTTTCACCGATTTAGCCCGAAGGGGACGACATGGCCGGACAGAAGAAACTGCTGCGCGCGCTGGCGGGCGAGGTGCTGGAAACCCCGCCGATCTGGATGATGCGGCAGGCTGGCCGCTACCTGCCCGAGTACCGCGCCACGCGGGAAAAGGCCGGCGATTTCCTGTCGCTGTGCTATAATCCCGAGCTCGCCGCCGAGGTGACGCTGCAACCGATCCGCCGCTATGGCTTCGATGCCGCGATCCTGTTCGCCGACATCCTGCTGGTGCCGCAGGCGCTGGGCGCCGACCTGTGGTTCGTCACCGGCGAGGGGCCGCGCCTGTCCACCGTGACCCAACAGGCGGATTTCGATGCCTTGAAACCGGCTGACGCGATCCACGACAAACTGGCACCGGTCTATGAAACCCTGCGCATCCTGAAGGGGGAGTTGCCGCAGGACACCACGCTGATCGGCTTTGCCGGCGCGCCCTGGACCGTGGCCACCTACATGATCGCCGGGCGCGGCACCCCGGCGCAGGAGCCGGCCCATGCCCTGCGCGAGGGCAACGTCGCGCTGTTCGAGGCGCTGCTCGACCGGATCACCAAGGCCACCATCACCTATCTCTCGGCGCAGATCGAGGCCGGGGCCGAGGTGGTCAAGATCTTCGACAGCTGGGCCGGGTCGCTCAAGGGCGCGGCCTTCGACAAATACGCGATGGAGCCGGCGCGCGAGATCACGGCGGCGCTCAAGGCGAAACATCCCGACATCCCGGTGATCGGGTTTCCGCGCGGCGCGGGCGAGAAATACGCCGGGTTCGCCAAGGCGACCGGCGTGGATTGCGTGGCGCTGGATCAATCGATCGATGCCGATTGGGCGGCGGCCAACGTACAGCCCAACGGTTGCGTGCAGGGCAACCTGTCCCCCGAGCATATGGTCACCGGCGGCCAGGCGCTGGTCGACGAGACGCGGCGCATCGTCAAGGCGTTCTCCAAGGGGCCGCATATCTTCAACCTCGGCCATGGCATCACCCCGGACGCGGACCCCGAAAATGTACAATTGATGGTCGATACTGTACGAGGGGCCGCCCGGGGCTGACCCAGACGCGGCGCCCCCGCTTCTTCTCTTTAAAAATACTCAAATCCGAGGGTGCGGCCGGGCGCGCCCTCAGCTGCCCTGTTCCATCCGCTGGCGAAAGGCGCGCGGCGGTATCCCGATGCCACGGGTGAACACGCGCGAGAAATGCGCCGGATCGGAAAACCCCAGCTCATAGCCGATCTCGGCCGCCGTCAGGTTGGTATAGATCAGCATGCGCCGCGCCTCGCGCAGCATCCGTTCGCCGATCAGCGCCGAGGCGGGACGACCGGTGGCCTGGCGCACCACGCGGTTGAGGTGGGTGGGCGAGACGGCGAGGCGGTCGGCATAGCCGGCGACCGGCAGCCGTTGGCGGAAATGCTGCTCCACCAGCGCCTCGAACCGGCGCAGCAGCGGGGTGCCGGCATGGGGATCGGGCGGCGCCTGGTCGGCATGGATCGCGCGCGCCGCCAGCCCCAGCAGCGCGCCCGCCTGCGAGCGCAGGATCTGCGCCCGGGCAAAGTCTCGGTTGTGGTACTCGGTCAGGATGCGGCGGGCCAGCGTTTCCAGTTCCGGCGGCAGTGGCACGGCGCAGGGCACCGACAGCGGAACCCGCAGCCCCTCGCGGTCGCGCAGCGCCTCGTCCATCAGGTCGGCGCTGACCGTGATGACCCAGCCCTCGGTGCCCCGGTGAAAGCGGAACCCGTGGACAAAGCCGCGCGGCATGTTGACCAGCACCGGAGGGACCAGCGGCACGGTCTTTCCCTCGATCCGGGCGCTGCCGCCGCCCGAGCGCATCAGCAGGACCTGGTGCAGCCGCGCGTGGCGGTGCGGGCGCAATTCCCAGTTATGCAGTTCTGAGCGTTCTGGAATGGTCTCGCAATGCACCACGTCGGGCACCTCGGCGGTTTCGCCGAACAGGTTGTAGTTGCGGATCGCGGCGCTGTGCGAGGTCTCTGTCATGTTCGAAATGTACAACAAGATGCGCGGTTGATCCATTCCGTACAAGTCGGTGCGGGGGCATATTCCGACCAGAAAAAGGAGGAGAGACCATGACAACTCCCATGAAAACCAAGGTCGGAATCATCGGCGGCGGGCCATCGGGCCTGTTGCTGTCGCAATTGCTGCACCTGAAGGGAATCGACAATGTCCTTCTGGAAAAGCACAGCCGCGACTACGTGCTGGGCCGGATCCGCGCCGGCGTGCTGGAGCATGGCTTTGCCGAGCTGATGCGCGAGGCCCAATGCGGCGAGCGGATGGACCGCGAGGGCGAGATCCACGACGGGTTCTATATCGCCCACGACGGCATCCGGGACCGGGTCGATCTGAAGAAATATACCGGCGGCAACTCGGTGGTGGTCTATGGCCAGACCGAGGTGACCCGCGACCTCTACGAGGCGCGCGACAAGATGGGCGGCACCGTGATCCACGAGGCACAGGACGTCACGCCGCATGACCTGAAGTCCGACGCGCCCTATCTGACCTATCGGCTGGGCGACGAGCCGCACCGCGTCGATTGCGATTTCATCATCGGCGCCGACGGGTTCCACGGGGTCAGCCGCAAGTCGATCCCCAAGGACGTGCTGACCGAATACGAAAAGGTCTATCCCTTCGGCTGGCTCGGGGTGCTGTCACGGACCAAGCCGGTCTCGCCCGAGCTGATCTATGCCAAGCATGAGCGCGGCTTTGCCCTGTGCTCCCTGCGCAGCCAGGTGCTCAGCCGCTATTACCTCCAGGTGCCGCTGACCGACCGGGTCGAGGACTGGTCGGACGAGGATTTCTGGGCCGAGTTGAAAAAGCGTCTGCCCGAGGATGTGGCCGGGGACCTGATCACCGGGCCGAGCATCGAGAAAAGCATCGCGCCCCTGCGCAGCTTCGTCGCCGAGCCGATGCGCTATGGCAACCTGTTCCTGGCCGGGGATGCCGCCCATATCGTGCCGCCCACCGGCGCGCGCGGGCTGAACTCGGCGGCTTCGGACATCTATTACCTCTATCATGCGCTACTGGATCACTATCAGGACGGCGACGATACCGGGCTGGAGCAGTATTCGCAAAAGGCACTGGCGCGGGTGTGGAAGGCGCAGCGGTTCTCCTGGTGGATGACCTCGCTGCTGCACACCTTCCCCGACAGCATTTCCTATGACAAGCGGTTGCAACAGACGGATCTGGAGTACTTGTTCTCGTCCGACGCGGCGCAGACCTCGCTGGCGGAAAACTACGTTGGCTTGCCATTCTGAGACGGTGCCATGACTGACCCACGGCGCGCATCCGCGCGCCGTGATGTCTTGCGGGGCGGGCCGGTGAATCTCGGCGCGCCCCTCGATCTCACGCCGCCTGAACGGCGTCGCGGTTCAGTGCCTGCTCCAGGTCCTGCAGGATGTCCTCGACCTCTTCCAGCCCCACCGACAGCCGCACCAGCCCTTCGGAGATGCCGTGTTCGGCGCGTTCCTCGGGGGTATAGGTGGAATGGGTCATCGAGGCAGGGTGCTGGATCAGGCTTTCCGCGTCGCCCAGCGACACCGCCCGCAGGATCAGGTTCAGGCGGTTCATCATCGCCACCCCGGCGCCGTAGCCGCCCTTGAGCTCAAAGGCGATCATGCCGCCGAAATCCGCCATCTGGCGCTTGGCCAGATCGTGCTGCGGATCGGAGGGCAGGCCGGGGTAATAGACATGCTCGATCTCCGGCTGCGCCGCCAGCCAATCGGCCACGGTGCGGGCGCTGGCGCTGTGGCGTTCCATCCGCAGTTTCAGCGTCTTGAGCCCGCGCAGGATCAGCATGGCGTTGAAGGGGGCCATCACCGCGCCGGTCATGTCCTTGAGCCCGTACATCCGGACCGCGGTGATATCCTCGGCGCTGCCGACGGCGAGCCCGGCGACAACATCGCCGTGGCCGCCCAGGTACTTGGTGGCCGAATGCACCACGATATCCGCCCCCAACTGGATCGGCCGGGTCAGGACCGGGGTGGCATAGGTGTTGTCCACCACCGTGCGCGCGCCATGGGCGCGGGCGATGCGCGAGACCTCGGCGATATCGACCAGCCGCATGTTGGGGTTCGCGGGGGTTTCGAAATAAACCATCTTCGTCGCCGGGGTCAGGGCGGCGGCGACGTTGGCGGCGTCGGTCATGTCCACATGGGTGACGGTGATGCCGAACTTTGCCAGACCATGGCGCAGATAGGCAAAGGTGCAGCCGTACAGCGTCTTGTCGACGATGACCTCGTCGCCCGGGGACAGGAAGGTCCACATCACCGCGGTGATCGCGCCCATCCCCGAGGCGGTGGCCAGCCCCGCCTCGGCGCCTTCGAGATCGGCGATGCGCCGTTCCAGCAGGTCGGTCGTGGGGTTGGAGACGCGCGAATAAAGGTATCCTTCGCGCTCGCCGGCAAAGACCTCGCCACCGGCCTCGGCGCTCTCGAAGGCGAAGGTCGAGGTCAGGTGCAGCGGCGGCGTCAGCGCGCCCTGATGCGCCATCGGGTCGTGAAAGGCGTGGATGGCGCGGGTGGCGAAACCGGAACGGTCGTGGGACATGGGGGAGACTCCTGCAAGGTGATCAGGGGCAGGGTACCAATGCACGGGCGCCAAGTTCTGCCAAATTATGCCCATGATTGGTTGAAAATTGGCATGTTATGCCACACTTTCCTGAGTCGTGGACGAAAAAGACTATCAGATCCTCCGCGCCCTGCAGGAGAACGGCCGACTGACCAATCAGGAGCTGTCGGAGCGGGTGAATCTCTCGCCCTCGCCCTGCCTGCGCCGGGTGCGGCAGCTGGAGAAATCAGGGGTGATCCGGGGCTATACCGCGCTGGTCGATCAGAACGCCTATGGCCTGCCGCTGACCGTGTTCATCCGGATCAAGATGGAACGCCACGCCGCCGAGCTCGTGCGGGTGTTCGAGGCCCGTATCCGCGACATCCCCGAGATCCAGGATTGCTACCTGGTGACGGGAGAGGCCGATTACCTGCTGCGCGTGGTCTGCCGGGATCTGGATGCCTATGAGCGGTTCATGCGGGAAAAGCTGCACGCGATTCCCGGCATCTCCTCGATCAACACGTCCTTCATCTTTGGCCGCGTCAAGCAGAGCCAGGTCCTGCCGCCGCCGTGAGCGGGCCTAACGCTGGGCCGTCTGCCAGTCGGGATGAATCCACGGGTGCTCGTTGGCGGGCGCCAGCGGCGCGCGGCCAAGGATGTGATCGGCGGCCTTTTCCCCGACCATGATTGAGGGGCCGTTGAGGTTGCCGTTGGTGATCTGCGGAAACACCGAACTGTCGGCCAGCCGCAGCCCCTCGACCCCGATCACCCGGCACTCCGGATCGACCACCGCCATCGGGTCGTCGGCCCGGCCCATGCGGGCGGTGCCGCAGGGGTGATAGGCGCTCTCGGCGTGTTCGCGGATGAAATCGTCCAGTTCGGCATCGCTCTGCACCGCGTCGCCCGGCTGGATTTCGTGGCCGGCAAAGGGTTTGAACGCCTCCTGCGCAAAGATCTCGCGGGTGAGGCGGATGCAGGTGCGAAAATCGCTCCAGTCGTCCTGGTGGCTCATGTAGTTGAAGAAGATCTTCGGCGCCGCCGCCGGATCGGACGAGGCCAGCGTCACCGCGCCCCGGCTCTTTGACCGCATCGGTCCGACATGGGCCTGGAAGCCGTGCCCCTCGGCCGCCGCCTGGCCGTCATAGCGCACGGCGATGGGCAGGAAGTGGAACTGGATGTCGGGGTACTTGACCCCCGCGCGCGAGCGGATGAACCCCGCGCTTTCGAACTGGTTCGAGGCCCCGGGGCCGGTTTTCGTCAGCAGCCATTGCGCGCCGACGCGAGCCTTGCCGACAAGGTTCCAGTACTTGAACAGGCTGACAGGTTGGGTCGCGGCCATCTGGATATAAAGCTCCAGGTGATCCTGCAGGTTTTGGCCGACGCCCGCGCGATCCGCGACAACCGCGATACCATGCTCGGCCAGATGCGCGGCGGGGCCGATGCCAGAGAGCATGAGCAGCTTGGGCGAGTTGATTGAGGAGGCAGCGAGGATCACCTCGCGCCGGGCCAAGATCACCTCGGTCTTGCCGCCGCGCGTCACCTCGACCCCGGTGGCGCGGCCCTCTTCGATCACCACGCGTTGGGCGTGGGCGCGGACCAGGTCGCAATTGGGGCGTTTCAGCGCGGGCTTGAGATAGGCCTCGGCGGCTGACCAGCGGCGGCCCTGCCAGATCGTCGCCTCCATCGGGCCGAAGCCCTCCTGCTTTTCGCCGTTGTAATCGTCGGTCAGCTCGTATCCCGCCTCGCGGCCGGCCTCGACAAAGGCTTGGGTCAGCGGGTTGTCGCGCTTGCCCCGGCTGACATGCAGCGGGCCGCTCTGCCCGCGCCAGTGTGGGTCGCCGCCATGGCCGCCGTCGTGCCATGTCTCCATGCGGCGGAAATAGGGCAGCACGTCGGCAAAGGACCAGCCGTCGGCGCCCATCTGCGCCCAGGTGTCGTAATCACAGGCGTGTCCGCGCACGTAGACCATGCCGTTGATCGAGGAGGAGCCACCGATCACCTTGCCGCGCGGGGTGGCCAGGCGGCGGCCGCCCAGGTGCGGCTCCGGCTCGGACCGATACCCCCAGTCGTAAAGCGGCATGTTCATCGGGTAGGACAGTGCGCCGGGCATCCGGATGAACGGGCCTGCATCGCTGCCGCCGTGTTCGATCACGAGGACCGAGGCGCCCGCCTCGGACAGGCGAGAGGCCATGGCACAACCGGCCGACCCGGCCCCGACGATGACGAAATCCGCTTCCATCCTTCGACTCCTCAGAACGGGGCTTCGGTGTCGCCAAGCGCGACATAGACCGATTTCAGCTGCGAGTAATGCTCGATCGCGGCCCAGCCGTTTTCCCGGCCCACGCCCGAGTTCTTGACGCCGCCAAAGGGCATCTCGACCGGGGTCAGGTTATAGGTGTTGATCCAGGTGGTGCCGGCCTGCAATTGTCCGATCACCCGGTGTGCGCGGGGCAGGTCGCGGGTGAATACCCCGGCGGCCAGCCCGAACTGGGTGTCGTTGGCGCGCGCGATCACTTCGGCCTCGTCCTCGAAATCCAGCACCGCCATCACCGGGCCGAAAATTTCCTCGCGGGCGATGGTCATCCCGTCGGTGACATCGGCAAAGATGGTGGGTTCGACGAAACATCCGTTGCGCTCGGCCCGCGCGCCACCGGCGACGACCCGCGCTCCTTCGTCCTTGCCCATCTGGATATAGGACAGAACCTTGTCCATCTGCGCCGTGCTGACCAGCGGGCCGAAGTTCACCGCCTCGTCCAGCGGATCGCCCATCACCAAGCCCTGCAACCGTTCAGTGAGGCGGGCGAGGAACCGGTCCTTGATACCCTTTTGCACAAAGACGCGGGTGCCGTTGGAACAGATCTGCCCCGAGGAATAGAAATTGCCCAGGATCGCGCCCGAGATGGCGTTTTCCAGATCGGCGTCGTCAAAGACGATCAAGGGCGACTTGCCGCCCAGTTCAATCGTCACATGTTTCAGCCCCTCGGCGGCGGCGGCATAGACGCGGCGCCCGGTGGGCACCGACCCGGTGAGCGAGACCTTGGCGACGCGGCTGTCGGTGGTCAGGGCGGCACCTGTCGCGCCCATCCCCTGTACCACGTTGAACAGGCCCGCGGGCGCCCCGGCCTCGACCAGGATCTCGGCCAGTTTCAGCGCCGAAAGCGGCGTCGTCTCGGAGGGTTTGAACACCATCGCGTTGCCGCAGGCCAGCGCCGGTGCGGCCTTCCAGCTGGCGACCTGGATCGGGTAGTTCCAGGCACCGATGCCGACGCAGACGCCCAGCGGCTCACGCACGGTATAGGCAAAATCACCGCCCAGCGGGATATGCTCGCCGGTGATGCCCGCCGCGATGCCGCCGAAATATTCCAGCGCGTCGGCGCCGCTGGCGGCATCGGCCACCAGCGTTTCCTGCAGCGGTTTGCCGGTATCGCGGGTTTCCAGTTCGGACAGCTCGCGGTTTCGCGCGCGCATGATTTCGGCGGCACGGCGCAGCACGCGGCCCCGCTCGGCCCCGGTCATCGCGGCCCACTCGGCCTGGGCCCGGGTCGCCGCATCAAGCGCGCGGTCAAGGATCGCGGGGGTCGCCGCGTGCAGCCGCGCGATCACCTCGCCGGTGGCGGGAAACAGCGAGTCAAAACCCTCTCCTGCGGTGTCCTCGACATAGGTGCCGTCGATGAAATGGCTGGCGGTGGGTTGGCAAATCGCGGTCATGGCGCACTCCGAATACTTGGGCGGGGGGCCTGAATGCCCCGAAATCGCGGTCTTGGAGTCCTTCTAGACCGTATATTGATTGACCAGTCAATCAGCCCGGTTGCGGGAATCCCGAAAATATGGTTCTTGGAGGCAATCAAATGTGAAACGGGGAGTAATACAGATGTTCAGACTGTCGATTTCGGCACTGGCCTTCGCGGCTATGACCGGCGCGGTAAGCGCCGCGGATTGCGATTCGGTCACCTTCTCCGATGTGGGCTGGACCGACATCACCGCCACCACCGCCGCCACCACCACGGTGCTCGGGGCGCTGGGCTATGACACCGACGTCAAGGTTCTCTCGGTGCCAGTGACCTACACCTCGCTCGCCAAGGGCGACATCGACGTGTTCCTGGGCAACTGGATGCCGACGATGGAGGCCGATATCGCCCCCTACCGCGACGCCGGCACCGTCGACACCGTGCGCGCCAACCTCGAGGGCGCGAAATACACCCTGGCCACCAACAAGGCGGGCGCGGACCTGGGCATCACCTCCTTCGGGGCCATCGCGGCGCAGACCGATGCGCTGGACAGCACCATTTATGGCATCGAGCCGGGCAATGACGGCAACCGCCTGATCATGGACATGATCGCCGCCGACGCCTTTGGCCTGACCGGGTTCGACGTCAAGGAAAGCTCCGAACAGGGCATGTTGGCACAGGTCGCGCGCGCCGATCGAAAGGGCGATCCGATCGTGTTCCTGGGTTGGGAACCGCATCCGATGAACGCCAACTTCGAGATGACCTACCTCACCGGCGGCGACGAGTGGTTCGGCCCCAACCTCGGCGGTGCGACGGTCTATACCAATACCTCGGCCGGCTATGTCGAGGCCTGCCCGAACGTGGGCAAGCTGCTGCAGAACCTCGAATTCACGCTGGCGATGGAAAACGAGATCATGGGCGCGATCCTGGACGACGGCGAAAAGCCCGAAGAGGCCGCAGCGGCCTGGCTTGCCGCCCATCCCGATGTGCTGGGCCCCTGGCTCGACGGTGTGACCGCCAAGGACGGCGGCGACGCGATGGCGGCGGTGAAATCGGCGCTCGGGCTCTGATCCGCGTGACAAGAACGGATGCGGCGCGGCTCTTCGGGGCCGCGTTGCATAACGGCGGCCGGCACCTCTACCGGCGGAACGACCAGCAAGGAACAGGGCGCACCGGATGAACTGGCTGACCGACCGCAAGATCCCCATCGGCGACGCCGCCGAGGGTTTTTTCCTTTGGCTGCAGGATCACGGCGCCTGGTTCTTTGACGGGATGGCGGTGGCGATGGAGGGGCTGATCGACGGCATCCTCTGGGTGCTGCAAACGCCGCATCCGCTGCTGGTGATCGCGGTCTTCGTGGCGATCACCTGGGGGCTTCAGCGCAACTGGAAGACCTGCCTCTTCGTCGCGCTCGGGTTCCTCTTCATCCTCAACCAGGACTACTGGGAGGAAACCACCGAGAGCCTGACACTGGTGCTTTCGGCCTGCGTCTTCTGCATGGCGCTGGGGGTGCCGCTGGGCATCGCCGCGGCGCATCGCCCAAGGCTCTATCGCGGCATGCGGCCGGTGCTCGACCTGATGCAGACGCTGCCCACCTTCGTCTACCTGATCCCGGCCATCGTGTTCTTTGGCATCGGCATGGTGCCGGGGCTGATCGCCACGGTGATCTTTGTGGTGCCAGCGCCGATCCGACTGACCCACCTTGGCGTCTCCTCGACGCCGCAACCGCTGCTCGAGGCGGCACAGGCCTTTGGCGCGACGCCGCGCCAGACGCTGTTCAAGGTCGAACTGCCCTATGCCCTGCCGCAGATCATGGCCGGGCTGAACCAGACCATCATGCTGTCGCTGTCGATGGTGGTGATCGCGGCGCTGGTCGGCGCCGACGGGCTCGGCGTGCCGGTGCTGCGCGCGATCAACACGGTGAACATCGCGCTGGGGTTTGAAAGTGGCTCGATCATCGTGGTGCTGGCGATCATGCTGGACCGCATGTTGCGGATGGAGCGTTGACCATGACCACGGCAGTGAAATTCGACCAGGTCTCCATCGTCTTCGGCCCCGATCCGCAGGCGGCACTGCCGCTGATGGACGAGATGAAGGGCCGCGCCACGATCCAGGAGGAAACCGGCCAGGTGCTGGGCGTTCACGATTGCTCGCTCGAGGTGGAAGAGGGCGAGATCCTGGTGCTGATGGGCCTGTCCGGGTCGGGCAAGTCCACGCTGCTGCGCGCGGTCAACGCGCTCAATCCCGTGGCGCGCGGCGAGGTTCTGGTCAATGACGGGCAGGGGATGGTCGACGTGACCCATGCCGACCCGGCCACCCTGCGCCGGATGCGACAGAACCAGATCGCCATGGTGTTCCAGCAGTTCGGCCTGCTGCCCTGGCGCACGGTGCGCGAGAACGTGGGCCTCGGGCTGGAACTGTCCGGCGTGCCCAAGCCCGAGCGCGCCGAACGGGTCGACCGGCAACTGGCGCTGGTGGGCCTCTCCGACTGGGGCGACCGCAAGGTGGGCGAGCTGTCGGGCGGCATGCAACAGCGCGTCGGGCTGGCCCGGGCCTTTGCCACCGAGGCGCCGATCCTGCTGATGGATGAACCCTTCTCGGCGCTCGACCCGCTGATCCGCACCCGGCTGCAGGACGAGCTTCTTGACCTGCAACAGCAGCTCAAGCGCACCATCATCTTCGTCAGCCACGATCTGGACGAGGCGTTCAAGATCGGCAACCGCATCGCCATCATGGAGGGCGGGCGGATCGTGCAATGCGGCACCCCGCAACAGATCTTCTCGCACCCGGCCAACGACTACGTGGCCGATTTCGTCGCCCATATGAACCCGCTGGGGGTGCTCTGTGCCCGCGACGTGATGCAGCCGGCCAGCGGCACGCCCGAGCTTACGGTTCCGCCCGACGCGGATATCCACGACGTGATGACCCAGGTGATCGAGACCGGCCAGCCGGTAGGCGTGGTCGAGGACGGCGCCCTGCTGGGCGAGATCACCAAGGACGGCGTTCTGGCGAAATTGCTCGACCCGCGCAGTTGACGGATAAGGTCCGCTGGTGTTGCATGGGGGACGGCTTCGCCGTCTGTCACCGGAGGCCTGCAGGTCGTCAATACGCGAATTGCCCGAATTTCAGGCGGGCCGCCTGATTTCCGCGCGCCGCGATTGGACCCGGGGGCGGACAGGTGGTCCAGGCCGCGCGGTGACTTGTCTTCGTTTTCAGGAGGTCGGCTGATCATATCATGACGCAAGACGATACCCAGTTCGACGAGATGTTTCGCGGGCCCGAAGCGCCCAGACCCCCCTATGACGGCTACTACGATTGGTTCCGTGGCGAAGACCTCAAGGCGCTGCGCCGGAAATCGACCGAGGCCGAGGTGTTTTTTCGCCGCATCGGGATCACCTTCAATGTCTACGGTCAGGACGAGGCCGACGAACGGCTGATCCCCTTCGACCTCGTGCCGCGCATCATTTCGGCGCGCGAATGGTCCCGGCTGGAACGCGGCATCGAACAGCGGGTCCGGGCGATCAATGCATTCCTGCATGACATCTACCATCGCCAGGAAATCCTGCGCGCCGGTCGCATCCCGCGCGAGATCATCGCCGGGAACGAGGCCTTTCTGCCGCAGATGATCGGGGTGAACCCGCCCGGCGGCGTCTATACCCATATCGTCGGTGTCGATCTCGTGCGCACCGGCGAGGACGAGTTCTTCGTGCTCGAGGACAACGCCCGCACGCCCTCCGGCGTCTCCTACATGCTGGAGAACCGCGAGACGATGCTGCAGATGTTCCCCGAGCTGTTCACCGGGCTCAACGTCCGCCCGGTCAGTTCCTATCCCAAGCTTCTGCGCCGGTCGCTGTCCGACTGCGCCCCGACCGGCTCGCCCAACGACCGCCCGGTGGTCGCGGTGCTGACGCCCGGCATCCACAATTCGGCCTATTTCGAACATGCCTTTCTCGCCGATCGGATGGGCGCCGAACTGGTCGAGAGCACCGATCTGCGCATCGACAAGGGCCGCGTCGCCATGCGCACCACCCAAGGGTATCAGCCGATCGACGTGCTGTATCGCCGGGTCGACGACGAGTATCTGGATCCGCTGAACTTCAACCCGGACAGCATGCTGGGCGTGCCCGGCATCATGGATGTCTACCGCGCCGGCAACATCACCCTGGCCAATGCGCCGGGCACCGGGATCGCCGACGACAAGGCGCTGTATTCCTACATGCCCGACATCATCGAGTTCTACACCGGTGAACCCGCGATCCTGCCCAACGTGCCGACCTGGCGTTGTTCCGAGCCTGATGCCCTGGCCTATGTGCTGGAGCATCTGCCGGAACTGGTGGTCAAGGAGGTGCACGGCTCGGGCGGCTACGGCATGCTGGTCGGCCCGGTGGCCAGCAAGAAGGAACTCGCCGCCTTCGAGCGCAAGCTGCGTGCGCGGCCGGCGAACTACATCGCGCAGCCGACGCTTGCGCTGTCGACGGTGCCGATCCTGACCAAGGCAGGGCTGGCCCCAAGGCACGTGGACCTGCGCCCCTTCGTGCTGGTCTCGCCGAACCGGATCGACATGACGCCGGGCGGGCTGACCCGCGTCGCATTGAAAAAAGGCTCTCTGGTGGTCAACTCCTCGCAAGGGGGCGGCACCAAGGACACCTGGGTATTGGGGGACTGAGCAGATGATGCTGGGCAAAAACGCCGGCGGGCTGTTCTGGATGTTCCGCTATATCGAGCGCGCCGAGAATATCGCGCGGCTGCTGGAGGCCGGCTGGCATATCGGGCTGACCCGCACCGGCGGCGTCAGCGAGTGGCAGTCGATCCTGACCACGGCGGGGATCAACGCCGCCTATCGCGAGAAGCACGACGAATACGATCCCGCCACCGTCATCAACTTCCTGCTGCGCGACAAGACCAACCCCTCAAGCGTGATGAACGCGATCGAGGCCGCGCGCACCAATGGCCGGATGGTGCGCACCGCGCTCTCCGGCGAGGTCTGGGAGGCGGTCAACGAATGCTGGATGTCGATGCGCGAAAGCCTCGCCCGTCCGGTCACCGACCGCAGCCTGCACGACACGCTCAGCACCATCCGCCACGGCACGGCGGTGGTGCGCGGGGCGCTGCATGGCACCATGCTGCGCAACGACATCTACGCCTTCTCCCGGCTGGGCACCTTCATCGAGCGGGCCGACAACACTGCCCGTATTCTCGACGTGAAATACTACGTCCTTCTGCCCTCGGCGGCCTTCGTCGGCAGCACCATCGACAACGCCCAGTGGGAGGTGATCCTGCGCTCGGTCTCGGCCGAACGGTCGTACCAGTGGCTGAACGGCGGCGACGTCTCGCCCAAGGGCATCGCCGAGTTCCTGATCCTCGACAAGCGCATGCCGCGCTCACTGGCGTTCTGCTACTCCAAGATCGGGCAATACCTCGAGCAGCTCGAACAGGAATACGGCGCCCGGCAAGACAGCCAGATCCGCGCCGCCCAGGTCTGCGAACGGCTGAAATCCGCCACGGTCCAGGACATATTCGAGGACGGGCTGCACGAGTTCCTGACCGAGGTCATCTCCGACACCTCCAGCCTGGCACAGCACATCGAAACCGATTTCCGGTTCTACAGGTAACCCCATGCGGCTCAAGATCACCCATACCACCACCTATACCTACGACACCCCGGTGGAATACGCGTTGCAGCAACTGCGCCTGATCCCGAAATCGGGGCACGGGCAGGGGGTGATCTCGTGGTCCTCGTCGATCAGTGGTGGCACCAAGCAGGTGGTGTTCGACGACCTGTTTGCCAACCATACCGAGCTGGTCGTCGTCGATCCCGGCGCCACCCGCATCGAGATCGTCAGCGAGGGCGACGTCGAGATCGAGGATCGCCATGGCGTCGTCGGCCGCCATACCGGCCCGGCGCCGCTCTGGCTGTTCCGCGAGACCACGCCGTTGACCGCGCCGGGCCCCGGGCTGCGCCGGCTGGCCTCGGGCATCCGCGCCGCCTTCGACGAGCTGGGCGGTGTCGACCCGATGCACGCGCTTTCGGCCGAGATCGCGGGCACGGTGGCCTATGAAACCGGACGGACCGACGCCGGCACCGGTGCCGAGGCGGCGCTCACCGCCGGCCACGGGGTCTGCCAGGACCATGCCCACATCATGATCGCCGCAGCGCGGCTGCTGGGCTATCCCGCCCGCTATGTCAGCGGTTACCTGATGATGGACGGGCAGGTGGAACAGGAGGCCAGCCATGCCTGGGCCGAGGTCTGGACCGAGCCGCTGGGCTGGATCGGCTTCGACGTCTCCAACGGCATCAGCCCGGACGCCCGCTATGTCCGGGTCGCCACCGGGCGCGACTACCGCGATGCGGCACCGATCCACGGGTTACGGCACGGCGCCGGGGGCGAGAACCTGCATGTCGCCTTGCAAGTTCAGCAATAGGCTGGTTGATAGGCGCAAAAAGGGTTTCCTGCCATGACCTATTGTGTCGGTCTCATGCTCAAGCGCGGGCTGGTCTTCATGTCCGACACCCGCACCAATTCGGGCGTCGACAACATCTCGACCTTTCGCAAGATGTTCATCTGGGAACAGGGGGGCGAGCGCAACATCACCCTGATGACCGCCGGCAACCTGGCGACGACGCAGTCGGTGATCAGCCTGCTGGACGAACGCAGCAAGGAACCGGCCGAGCGCCACCCCGGCATCCTCGAGGCCAAGTCGATGTTCCAGGTCGCGACACTGGTCGGAAACACTTTGAAAGAGGTGATCTCCACCCACGCCGAAACCGGGCAAAAGGCCGACTCCGCCTTCAACGCGACGATGATCCTGGGCGGCCAGGTCGCCGGCGGTGAGCCGCGCCTGTTCCTGATCTATCCCGAGGGCAATTTCGTCGAGGCCAGCTTCGACACCCCCTATTTCCAGATCGGCGAGACCAAGTACGGCCGCCCGATCCTGGTGCGGGCCTATGACCCGGATATGAGCTTCGAGGACGCGATCAAGCTGCTGCTGCTGTCGTTCGATTCGACCATCAAGGCCAACCTCTCGGTCAGCCTGCCGCTCGACGTGCATGTCTACGAGGCCGACAGTTTCGAGCCGGGCCAGCAATTCCGCATCCAGCCCGACGATCCCTATTACGAGCGGATCTCGAGCGGCTGGGGTGTCGCCCTGCGCGAGGCCTTCGGGCAATTGCCCGGCTTCACCTTTCCCGAGGACGCCGGCTGACACGGCCGATCCGGAGCCAAGAAAAAACCGCGCCCGCCGGGGCGGACGCGGTCGGTGTTACCGTGCGGGACGGGTGCCTCAGCCGTAGACCAGCCTTGGCAGCCAAGTGATGATCTCGGGGAAGAACATGCACAACAGCAGCCCGACCACCTGCAACGCCAGGAACGGCAGTGCGGATTTGAAGATATCCGTCATCGGGATCTCCGGCGGTGCGACCCCGCGCAGGTAGAACAGCGCATAGCCGAACGGCGGCGACAGAAAGCTCATCTGCATGTTGACCAGGTAGAGCACCCCGAACCACAGGACCAGGTCGTCCGGGCTGTCCAGGCCAAAGGCCTGCGCGCCCAATGCCTTGACGATCGGCACGAAGATCGGAACGCAGAGCAGCAGGATCCCCACCCAGTCGAGGAACATGCCGAGGGCGATCAGCACGATCTGCATGATGACCAGGATGCCCCAGGGGCCGAAACCGGTGGCCTGCAACGCGTTCTGGACGAATTGCTGCCCGCCCTCCAACACGTAAAGCCCGACGAAGATGGTCGCGCCGAACATGATCCAGATCACCATCGCGCTGGCCTTCAGCGTGCCGATCGAGGCCTCGCGGATGGTCTGCCAGTCCAGCTTGCGGTGGATGGCGGCGACGATGAAGGCGCCGAAGGTGCCGATACCGGCGGCCTCGACCGGGGTGGCGACACCGGTAAAGATCACCCCCAGCACCACGACGATCAGCGCGATCGGTGCCGACATCTTGCCGACCAGCCGGATCTTGTCGGCGTTGCTGACGCGCTCCTCCATCGGGATCGGCGGGCCGAGCTGCGGATTGATGTAGCTGCGCAGGATCACGTAGGCGACATACATCCCCGACAACAGCAGGCCGGGAATGACCGCGCCGATGAACAGCTCGCCCACCGACTGCTCGGCCACCACCGCGTAGATGATCGCCAGGATCGACGGTGGGATCAGGATGCCCAGCGTGCCGCCGGCCATGATCGAACCCATCGCGATCTTGGGATCATAGTTCCGCTTCAGCATGGCGGGCAGGGCGATGATGCCCATGGTGACCACCGCCGCGCCGATCACGCCGACCATCGCCGCCAGCACGGTCGAGGCGATGATGGTCGCCGCCGCCAGACCGCCCTTGACCCCGCCGAGGACCTTGTAGATCACATCGAACATGTCGTTGATGATCCCGGCCCTCTCCAGCATCGAGGCCATGAAGATGAACAGCGGGATCGCCGACAACTGGTAGTTCGTCATCAGCGGAAAGATCCGGCTGGGCACGATGTTCAGTGCCCGTTCATCGCCCAGGACGAACAGGAAGACACAGGCCAGACCGCCGGTGACAAAGGCCAGCGGCAGCCCCGCCATCAGCAGCACCAGCAGCGAGCCGAACATGATGAGCGTCAGCCACTCGATTCCGATATCAAGACCCATGGTTTACGCCCCCTTCACGACGGCGCGCAGATCCTGCGCCAGTTTCGAAATGCCCTGCAGCACCAGCAGTAGCCCGCCGATGACCATGACCCATTTCATCGGCCAAAGAGGAACCTCCCATTCATTGAAACTGATCTCGCCCCAGCGGATGTTCGGATCGGTCCACTGTGACAGGTCGAAGCCGGCCAGCATCTCGCCGAAACCGATCTCGCCCCGCGCCCAGTCGGACAGGATCGAGTTGCCCGAGGGCACCGAAATCGCGTCGAAGGCAAAGATATAGGATGTCGCCAGCAGCGTGCCGGCGAAGATGAAGAAGAACACCGAGGTCAACAGGTCGACCCAGGCCTTGTTGCGCCGCGTCAGCGGCGCGTAAAAGATGTCGACGCGCACGTGGCTCTCGGTCAGCATCGCGTAGGAACCCGCGATCAGGTACTGCATGCCGAACATCAGGTACATGGATTCATGCGCCCAGTTGGTCGGGCTGTTGAACACGTATCGACCGATCACCTCGAAGTAATAGACAAAGACCGCGATCACCGCCCAGTAGCTGACGAACTCGCCGCAGAACAGCGACAGCCGGTCGATATAGCCGGTCCAGCCGGCCGAGACATGGCGCGAATCCTCCTGCATTTCCTCTTCTTCCAGCGCCTTCAGCTTGCGCTCGGTCTCGGTGATCTCGACCTTGGCGGGCAGGTTGGCGTTGGCCTTGCGCACCATGCCGGGCAACAGCACCGCGTCGATCAGCATCCCGGCCAGCAGCAGGTAGAAGGCATAGGTCGAGATCATGCGCCAGAACGACAGCCGGTCCTGCGCCACCACCTCGATCGGCTCGGCGGCGGCAAGGTCGCTGCGCGCCTGTTCGATGGCGGCGCGGCTCTTTTCGATGCGGTCCTCGGCGCGCTTGATCTTCTTCTCGGCCCCGCGCTTGGCAAAGGAGCCCACCTCGGCGGCGGCGAAATCGGCGCGTAACCCCGGCAGGCTGGCCTCGGCCGAGGCGGCGCGATCACTCTCGCGGGTGATCGTGCCCTCGGCCATGCGCACGGTATTGGCCGCGTTCGACAGCTCCGACCGCGCCGTCGCCCCCATGCTGTTGGCCACCAGGATGGCCAGGAACACGGGAATGAAGACCAGCCCGTACAGGTTTTTGAGATAGAACCGGTGCAGGCCGAGCATGCCGCCCGTGACCAGGATCATGTATCCCAGTGCGCTGTTATAGGTCGGGTTTTCCGGTTTCGGTCGCCTGGCCAGCGCCATGGCGATGATCGGGAACAGGATCAACCCGGACCAATATGCCCAATGGGGCAGTGTGAAATCGAGACTTGGCATGCGTCCCCTCTTGGCCTCAATGCGAAAAAGCAGACATGGCCCGCGCCGCGACCGGGCGCAGGCCATGTCCTCGGTCGGTCAGATCAGAGATCCAGTTCCAACCCTTCGATCTGCTCCGGGGTCACGTAGCCGAGCGAGCCGGACATCATGTAATCGAGCTGGATCTTGAAGATCCGCGCGCTGTCCTTGTCGCGGTTGGCGTATTTGAACCAGATCGGCACCGCGACCTCGGTCATCAGTTCCACGTCGTCCTGGCTCAGGCGGGTGACCTCGGTGCCGTCGGCCTCGAACTTGGCCCAGGCCTCCTGGTCGGCCTTCTGGATCGCGGCGTGGTGCATGTCGGAATAGACGTGGGTTTCCATCTCGACGAACTGTCGCATTGCCGGGCTCAGCTTGTTCCAGGCATCCATGCCAACGGTGATGTCCATCAGGTCGACCGGCTGGTACAGCGACATGAAGCCCGGAGGCCCCATCGAGATGTACTTGGTCACCTGGCTGAACCCGAGGGAATAGTTCACCGCAGGCCCGACATAATCGGCCACGTCGATGGTGCCCTTTTCCAGCGCTGGGAAAATCTCGGACCCGGGCAGAACCGTGGTCTCGGCGCCGATCTCGGTGAAGACCTCGGCTACCATGCCGCCGGGCATCCGCATCTTGCGGCCCCGGAAATCGTCGATCGAGCGGATCGGCACCTTGGAGTGGATGATGTTCGGGCCGTGGTGGACCGGGCCGACGAAATGCATCCCCTGCTTGGCATACATCTCGCGCGCGATCTCAAGCCCGCCCAGCCCGTAATAGAATACGTCCCACTCATGCGGGTTGCGCATGCCCAGCGGATAGCTTGTCAAAAAGGTGGCGGCGGGGATGATCCCCTGTGCATAGATGGTGAACGGGTTGACCGCGTCCAGAACGCCGTTTTTCACCGCGTCGAACAGCTGGAAATCGCCCACCACGTCATTGGCGCCGAACGGATTGAAGGCCAGTTCGCCGCCGGTTTTCTCGACGATGGTCGCGCACCAGTCCTTGAAGATCTGCAGGCCGGCGCCGCCGGGCCAGGATGTCTGGATCTTCCAGGTGGTGGTCTCGCCGGCCGCACTGGCGAGCGACGGCGCCGCCAGCCCGGCCGCCCCGGCCAGCGCCACCTTCTGCAAGGCAGCCCGTCGCGTGATATCGTATTTTGTCATGTCTTCCTCCCTGTTGTGCCGGGCGGTCTCCCGTCCGTCCGGCCGCGTGCTTTGCATTCACGCCCTTGAATTGGTAACTTTGTTTATCCAATTTGCATAGATGCTTTTTGGTTCCACCTCTCTACCGGCGCGAAAAACGCGCGGGCCGACCGGGGCTGGTTTCGCGGTCGCGGAAAACTGGTCAGTAATCTTGACCTGACCAGCCGACCCTCCGCCACCAGTACCCGGTCCGACACGAAAAAACCGGCAGCCGCTGGGGCTGCCGGTTGACGATGGGATAAATCCTGTGACGGCCGCGACGGCGGCCGCTTGGGTCAGGCGATGCCTTCGGCTGCGACCCAATCGGCAGTGCTGTCCAGCACCCGACCCAGCCGCGCGACGATCTCGTGCACCTGTTCCTCGGTGACGATCAGCGGCGGGCACAGCGCAAGCGTGTCGCCGACGTTGCGCAGGATCAGACCCTCTTCGTGGCCGAAGTCGAAGCCCGCCGCGCCGACCTTGCCGATCGGGTCGAACGGGCGCTTGCTTGCCTTGTCGGCCACCAGTTCCAGCCCCGCGATCAACCCGGTGCCACGCACCTCGCCGACCAGCGGGTGATCGGCGTATTGCTGCAGCGCCTCCTGCATCACCGCGCCGACCCGGGCGGCGTTGCCCATCAGGTCCTGCTCCTCGATGATGGCGAGGTTCTCCAGCGCCACGGCGGTGGCCACCGGGTGCCCCGAGGCGGTGTAGCCATGACCAAAGGTGCCGATCTTGTGGGTGTTGTCGGCGATGGCGTCATAGATCTCTTCCGAGAACATGATCGCGGCCAGCGGCATGTAGGAGGAGGTCAGCTGTTTCGACGTCACCATGATGTCGGGGGTGAACCCGTAATGCACCGCGCCAAAGGAACTGCCCAAGCGGCCGAACCCGTTGATCACCTCGTCGGCGATCAGCTTGATGTCGTACTTGCGGCACAGGGCCTCGACGCCGGGCCAGTAGCCTTCGGGCGGCGGCATCACCCCGCCGGCGGCCATCAGCGGCTCGCCGATGAACCCGGCGATGGTGTCGGCGCCCTCCTCGAGGATCACGTCCTCGATCTCTTTCAGCAGGCGCGCGGTGAACTCCGTCTCGCTCTCACCCGCCTCGCCGAAACGATAGAAATGAGGGCAGGTGACATGGCGCACCGGGATCGCCGGAAGGTCGAAATCGCGGTGGTTGCCCGGCAGGCCGGTCAGGCTGCCCGAGGCGACGGTGATCCCGTGATAGCCCTTGGTGCGGGCGATGAACTTCTTCTTCTCGGGCCGTCCCAGCGCGTTGTTCATGTACCACAGCATCTTGACCACGGTGTCGTTCGCCTCGGACCCGGACGAGGTATAGAACACCCGCGTCAGGTTCTCCGGCGTCATCTCGACCAGTTTCTCGGCCAGCCGGATCGAGGGCTCATGCGACTTGTGCGCGAAGGTGTGGTAATAGGGCAGGCGGTCCATCTGCTTTGCTGCCGCCTCGCGCAGGCGCGGCTGGTTGAACCCCACCGCAACCGACCACAGCCCGGCCAGCCCCTCAATGTACTGCTTGCCGGACTGGTCATAGACATAGATCCCCTCGCCACGGTCGATCACCAGCGGGCCCTTTTCCTCGTGGACTCGGGCGTCGGTATAGGGGTGCAGCGTGGTCGAGACATCCACGTGCTGTGCCGAATTGGAGAGGGGCTTCATCGTCGTATCCTTTGTTGTGCGTCGGGTCCGCGCCGGCCTTGCAACGGGCGCGGGGTCCGGGCGCAGTCTGCTCCGGTTGCGGCGGGCGTCAAGGGGCGATCGGCACCGTTTCCCCGATCGCCTCGCCGGCATCCAGCAGCAGATCCTCGCGGAACTGGTTGGCGACCAGTTGCACCCCCACCGGGGTGGGCCCATGCGGCCCCTGCACCGTGCCGGTCGCCACCGTCAGCCCGGGCAGCCCCATGAAGGGAAAGGCGATCTGCAACATCTGCGCGGCGACGATGGCCTCGAACTCTTCCTGCGACTCAACGTCGCTGTGATCGAAAAAAGGCAGAGCGCCCGATACAGGGCACAACAGGACCGGCCAATCGCTCAGGAAGGCGCGCCATGCGCGGGTCAGCCGCGACCGGGCCTGCAACGTGTCGAGCAGCCCGTTGACATCGACCGGCGGGCACAGCGCCGAAAGCCGGGCATAGACGATATTGGCGTCCGGGTCGTCCTCCTGCCCGATCACCGCGTCGCCGCCGCGCCGGGTCTCGGCCAGCCACAGCGTCAGCTGCTCCGTCATCGCCTCGTGCAGCGGCGGGGTGTCGGGTTCCTCGACCACCCAGCCGGCGGCCTCCAGCCGGGCGGCGGCGGCGCGCAGCGCCTGCTTGATCTCGGGCGCGACCTGCATCCCGTCGGGCGCCAGGCACAGTGCCGCGCGGCGCGGCGCGTCGGGTCCGCGCAGGGGCGCGGGCATGTACCACGGGTCGCGCAGGTCCGGCGCGGCCATCGCCTCCAGCCCCAGCCGCAGATCAGCGACCGAGCGCGCGATCGGTCCCGACACCGCCATCAGCTGCGCGCCGATCTGCCGGTCCGGCCCGGTGAAGTTGAAGGCCGGAACCCGCCCCAGCGACGGGCGCAGCCCGTGCAGCCCGCAGGCATAGGCCGGGTAGCGGATCGAGCCGGCGATATCGGTGCCATGGGCCAGCGCGCCCATCCCCGCCGCCACCGCCGCCGCCCCGCCGCCGGACGAGCCGCCGGGCGTCAGCGCCCCGTTGCGCGGGTTCTTCGTCGCCCCGTGCAGGCTGTTGCGGGTGAACCAGCGCAGCGAAAAGGCCGGCGTGTTGGTCCGCCCCACGATCACCGCGCCCGCCTTGCGCAGGTTGGCGACCACCGGGCTGTCCTGCGCCGCGATCAGGTCCTTTTGCAGGCGCAGCCCGTTGGTGGTGGCATGGCCGGCCTGGTCGACGTTGACCTTGACCGTCACCGGCACACCGGCCAGCGGCCCAAGGGCCTGCCCCGCCGCGCGGGCCGCATCGACCGCGTCGGCGGCGGCCAGCGCCGCGCCGTCGCAGCGGTCCACGATCGCGTTGAGCGGCCCGTTGGCCAGGTCGATGCGGCCCAGCGCCGCCTCGGTCACCGCGCGCGCGGTCAGGTCGCCGGCGCGTAGCCGCGTGGTGATTTCGCTTGCCGTCAGGCTCCAAAGCGCGTCCATCTGTCCATCCCGTACAAAACCGGGGTCAAATTCCCCGATCCTTTCTAGCGCGGGGCGGCGCGACAGGCCAACTCAGATCACGATGTCGAACCTCTGGCGCAGCGCCCGGTCGACCTCTGGCGGCAGCATGTTGACCGCCGTGTTCAGGATCGCCTCCTTGCGCGCCGTGGCGGTATCGAGCAGCCGGGGTTTCTGCGCCTCGTCCCATTCCCTCGGGCTCATCCGGTTGCCCACCTCGGGATAGATGTACTCGGTCTGCATCAGCTTCAGCGTCTGGTCCGAGCCCAGGTAATGCCCCGGCCCGTCAAGGCAGACCGAGGCCATCACCTCGAGCGAGAGGCTGTCTTCTGTCACGTCGATCCCGCGCACGCAGCGCTGGACCTGGCCCAGCACGTCGTTGCCCAGGACCAGGCTCTCCAGGCAGAACCCCAGCAGCGAGGCATGCATCCCGGCGGCCTCGTAGACCATGTTCAGCCCCGACAGACCGGCCAGCACGTTGGTGATCCCCTGTTCCCAGCCGGCCTGCATGTCGGGCAGCTTGCTGTCGGATATGCCGGCGGCAGCGCCACCGGGCAGCCCGTAGAACCGGTGCATCTGGGCACAGCCCGCCGTCAGCAGCGCCTGTTCGGCCGAGCCGCCCGACATTGCCCCGGTACGCAGGTCGCTGACAAAGGGCCAGGTGCCGAAGATCGCCGGATGCCCCGGCGCGATGGAATTGACATAGACCACCCCGGCCAGGCATTCCGCGACCGCCTGCACGATGGCGGTGGCGATCGGCGCCGGCGCGGTGGCCCCGGCCTGCCCGGCGGACAGCAGCAGCACCGGCATCCCGGCGCGGATGCAATGCTCCATCGTCACGCAGCTTTCCTCGGCGAATTTCATCGGCGGCACGACGAAGCAATTGGAATTGGACAGGAACGGGCGTGCGCGCCAAGCCGCCTCGCCGCCGGCGATCGCGTGGATCATCTCCATGCAGCCGGCGACATGGGACGGGTCCGAGAACGAGGTGCCGACATGCTTGGTGGTGCCGGCGCAGCAGGCATAGATCGTGTTCACGTCCATGCCGAAATTGTCCGGGATGTCGCGGCAGACCATCGGCCGTTGCAGGAAATGCAGGTTGTCCAGGTGCTGGACCAGCCGCGCGGCGTCATAAAGGTCGGCGGCGGTGGTCTCGCGGTAGGTGCCGGTCGCCGGATCGACCAGGTGCACCGCCGCCCCGGCGGTGCCGAAATGGGTCCGCGTGCCGGTCAGTTCCAGGTCGTGCTGCGGATCGCGCCCGTGCAGGGTGATGCCGCGCGCCGCCTTGGCCAGCATGTCCTCGACCAGCGCGCGGGGAAAGCGCAGCCGCCCGTCCTCGCCCAGGATCGCGCCGGCGGCGGTCATCGCGGCGATGCCCGAGGGCGGGGCCTGGCTCAGCCCGATCCGTTCCAACGCGCTCAGCGCGGCCTCGTGGATGCGCAGCACCTCGGCCTCGGTCAGCGGCTTGTACTGCCCGCCGGACAGGCCGGGGCGAACCGGGCGCATATCCTGCGACAGCGGGGCGGCGCGCAGGGCGACGCGGGCGGCGCGACCGCCGGAACGTCGTCCGCCACGGCCGGTCTGTTGGGATACGGGACTCATGCGCGCAACCTTTCGTTTTCGGGATCCCACAAGGGGCGATCCTGTTGCACCACGGCGCGATGCTTCGCGCCGTAGATCTCCACTTCCAGTTCCGTGCCCGGCACCGCCAGGTCGGCCCGGAGCATGCCCAGCGCGATCGAGGCCCCCACCCGGTAGCCCCAGGCGCCCGAGGTGGTCTCGCCCACGATCTCGCCGCCATGCCACAGGCACGACATGTAGGGCGCGTCGCAATCGCCCGCCTCCACCACCAGCGTGACGAAACGCTTCTTCACCCCGCGCTGTTTCTCGGCCAGCAGCGCGGCTTTGCCGGGGAAATCCTGCGGCTTGTCGAGCTTGACGAAACGCTCCAGCCCGCCCTCCAACAGGGTGTAATCGGTCGACAGATCGCCCTTCCACGCGCGATAGCCCTTTTCGATGCGCAGGCTGTTCAGCGCCCACATGCCAAAGGGCTTGGCGCCGGCATCCAGAACCGCGTCGTAGATCGCGGGCATGTCGGCGGTCTCGGCATGGATTTCCCATCCCAGTTCACCGGCAAAACTGACCCGCGCCAGCGCGGCGTTGCGCCCGGCGACCTTGGCCGCCTGGTGGCTGAGCCAGGGCAAGGACAGATCGGCCCCTTCGCTGATCGTTTCGAAAAGCGCGCGCGATTTCGGCCCGGTGACGATCAGCGTGGAATATTCGGTGCTGTGGTCGCTCAGGCTCAGCCCGGCATCCATTGCCGGTCGCAGAACGTCGAAATCATGCCATTGCGCGGATGCCGCCGTGATAATGGTGAAAAAGTCCTCATCGTGGCGCAGAAGGCTCATCTCGGTCAGGATGCGACCGCGATCATCGGGGAAATAGGCAAGGTTCATGCGCCCGACCTTGGGCAGGCCCCCGGCGATGCGCCCGCGCAGCCAGTCCGCCGCCCCCGCGCCTGACAGGTTGAACCGCGAGAACCCCGGCAGGTCCAGCACGCCGACGCCGTCGCGCACTGCCTCGCATTCCTCGCGGATGCGCTGCTCCCACGGGCCGGTGCGACCCCAGGTATGCGTCGCCGCCTCGGAGGTGTCGTCACCGGGCTGCGCGAACCAGTTGGCGCGCTCCCACCCGTTATAGGCGCCCATCTGGCCACCCAGCGCCTTGATCCTGTCATGCACTGGCGACAGCTTCCTGTCGCGACCGGCGGGCCATTCGTGCCAGGGGAAATGCATGGCGTATTCGTGGCCGTAGACCTCCATCCCCTTGGCGACGCAATAGTCGTGATCGGTGTAATCGGTAAAGCGGCGCGGGTCGCAGGCCCACATGTCCCACTCGGTCGCGCCATCGACGATCCACTCGGCCAGGACCTTGCCGGCGCCGCCCGCCTGCGCGATGCCGAAGGTAAAGACGCAGGCCTCGTAGGCATTGCGCACCCCCGGCATCGGACCAAGCAGCGGCAGCCCGTCGGGGGCATAGGGGATCGGCCCGTTGATCACCCGGCTCACCCCGGAGGTGGCCAGCAGCGGCACCCGCTCCATTGCGTCGGTGACGATCTCCTCGATCCGGTCAAGGTCGTCCTGCCAGAGCTGAAAGCTGAAATCCTCGGGTATCGGGTCGCTCTCGTCGACCCAATGCGCCTGGCAGTTCGGCTCATAGGGGCCAAGGTTGAACCCGTGCTTCTCCTGCCGCAGGTAATAGGAGGTATCGACATCGCGCAAAAGCGGCAGCTTGTGCCCGCTTTGCCTGGTCCAGGCCTCGACCTCGGGCACCTCTTCGGACAGCAGGTACTGGTGGCTCATCACCATCATCGGCACGGTGCGCCCGCCATAGGGCTTGAACCATTCGCCGACGCGCTGGGCGTAATATCCGGCGGCGTTGACCACGTGATCACAGGCGATATCGCCCTTGTCGGTGTGCACGATCCAGCTGCCGTCCGCCTTTTGCGTCACCCCTGTCGCTGGGGTGAAACGCAGGATGCGCGCGCCCATGCTGCGCGCGCCCTTGGCCAGCGCCTGGGTCAGTTGCGCCGGGTCGATGTCGCCGTCATGCGGGTCATAAAGCACGCCGGCCAGGTCGTGGGTCTCGAGAAAGGGATAGCGTTCCTTGGCCTCCTCGGGGGACAGGATCTCGATCTGCATCCCCTGGTAGCGCCCCATCGCGGCGGCGCGGCGAAACTCCTGCATCCGCTCTTCGCTGTGGGCCAGGCGAAGGGAGCCGGTGACATGGTAATTCATCGGGTAATCGACCGCCTCGCCCAGACCGGAATACAGCTCGGTCGAGTAGCGCTGCATGTTCATCACCGCCCAGGAGGTCGAAAAGGTGGGAACATTGCCCGCCGCGTGCCAGGTCGAGCCGGCGGTCAACTCGTTCTTTTCCAGCAGGACGCAATCGGTCCAGCCCTTTTTCGCGAGGTGATAAAGGCTCGATGCGCCGACCGCGCCGCCGCCGATGATCACCACGCGGGCCTTGGTGGGGAACTCTGCCATCTGCGCCTCCTGTTTGTCGCTCGGTAAGAAAATATCCGACGGGATCGCCGCTCTATCAATCGCGTGACGTAGGGGTTATTGATCGGCATGACCGATTAGCGCGCCGGGATACGCCGATGCAGATCGAACTGATCGAAACCTTTCTCGACCTCTGTGAGACCCGCAGTTTCAACCGGACCGCGGACCGGCTGGGCATCACGCAATCCACCGTGTCGGGCCGGGTCAAGGCGTTGGAAAAGACGCTGGGGCGGCGGTTGTTCCTGCGCAGCCGATCCGGCACCGCGCTGACGCTGGAGGGCATCCGGTTCGAGCCGCACGCCCGCGCCCTGCGCGTCAACTGGTCCGAGGCGCTGCGCGCCACCCGCGACGCCGGCCCGACCGCCACCACCCTGCGCGTCGGCATCCAGCGCGACCTGGCCAACGCCCATATCGCCGACTGGGTCCGCCAGGTGCGCGAGGCGCTGCCCGAGACCGCGCTCTACATCGAGGCCGATTTCTCATCGCAGATGTGCAACGACCTGGTGCAGGGCAACCTCGATATCGCGGTGATCTACACGCCGAAACCGCATCCCGACCTGCATTTCGCCTCGCTCAACGACGTGCGGTTCCGCATGGTGTCGGACCAGGCCGGGCGTCTCGACCAGGTGCCGGCAGAAAGCTATATCCGCGCCAATATCTCGCCGGCCTTCGAGGGGGTGCACGACGCGTTGTTGCCCGGTTTCGCCGTGGCGCCGGTGATCTGTGGCCAGGACATGCTGCTCGAGGCGATGCTCACCTCCCTCGGCGGCACCGCCTACGTGCTCGAGGAAACGGCGGCGCGGCTGACCGCCTCGGGGCGGTTCACCCCGGTGAAAAAGGCGCCGGTGATCGCGCAGCCGGTCTATTCCGCGATCCACCTGCGCAATCGTCACCGCTCGTCCCACCGGCGGCTGATCCAGCTGCTGGCGGCGCATTTCAATGTGGCGCCCGGCGGCTAGGCCGGGGTCACTTGCCCGGCCGTCGCCGCGCCAGCAGCGGGCCATAGACCGCCGCAAAGCCGACAAAGGCCAGCGTCCAGAAGGTCGCCGACAGGTGATAGAGCGCCATCGCCGGCCAGAGCCCAGCCGCCATCCGGAACAGCACCGAGACGACCAGCGCGAGGTAGAGCGCCAGGGTCGCCGGCCCGGCGCGCAGCGCCTGCCCGGTGTGGCCCAGCGTGGCCCGCGTCATCACCGCCAGCGTCATCAGCCCCACCGCGCCCGCCATCCACAGGTGCTGGGCGCCCGCCGGGGCGATCCAATCGGGGCGGAGCACCGACAGGCCGCTCCACAGTGCTCCCAGCGGCACGCAGGCATAGGCCAGGTGCAACACCCAGACCAGCGGTTCCGCCCCGGTTCGCAGGCCCTTCCACCGGACCAGCCGGGCCAGGTGCAGCCCGCCCATCAGCAAAAGGCCAAACCCGGTCACCGGCTGCGACGGCAGCGCCACCCACAGCATCAACATGAGCAGGCTGACCACCAGCACCGCCTTGTCGAACCGTTGCATCGGTGCCGCCGGACGGTCCGCGCGCCCTTCGCGCACCAGCCAGTTGCGGGTGAACGAGGGCACGATCCGACCGCCGATCACGCCGATCATCATCAACCCCGAGGCCAGCCCCAACCGCAGCCCAAAGCCCTCGGCGGCGTAATCGCCGCGCGCGGCCTCGATGTGAAACAGCAGATTGGCGACCAGGAACAGCGCTAGCATCGCCAGAACGATCAGGTTGCGCCAGTTCTTGCCGGCCACGATCTCGCGCAGGAGCACCGCGCTCAGCACCAGCGGAAAGGCAAGGTCGATCGCGGCTGCGCCCCAGGCCGGAAGCAGCGCCGAGACCAGCACCGCCACCCGCCCCGCGCACCACAGCGCGAACAGCCCGGCCAGTTGCCAGCCCACCACAGGCAACCGCCCGGTCCAGTTCGGCACCGCCGTCAGCAGAAAGCCCGCGACGATGGCCCCGAGATAGCCGAACAGAAAGGCATGCGCGTGCCAGGACACCGGGTCGAACCGACTGGGCAGCTCGAAGGCGCCGGCGAACACCATGATCCAGAGCGGCATGGCCAGCCCGGCCCAGAGCGCACCGAACAGGAAAAAAGGGCGAAATCCGAATGTGAAAAGCGCCGGCCCGCGCCATTGGCGCATCTGCTCGGCTGTCGTCTGGGCCATGGGTTCTCCTGTCGTGGATGAGGGTTATGCGGGTCTGCGGTCGGTCACGCCACGCAGGCCGCGGTATCAAGCGTTGCCCGCAACCAATCGTCAAGCGCCGCCTCGGTGGCCGCAAGCCGCGTGGCAAGACCGGCCGAAAACGCCTCGAACCCCGGGTGATTGAGCGCGTTCACCCCGGTGATCACCGGGATGTCCTCGGCCAGACAGGCGCCGATCAGCTCGCGGAAACCGCCGCCCTCGGCCTCGCGCTTGCCGAACTTGTTGAGGATCACCAGCGCGGGGCGGGTCGCCAGCGTCCTTTCGACCTCTCCCACCGCCGTCTCCAGCACAGCCGAGTCCAGTCGGCAGCCCCGCGCGCCGGTGCCCAGCGATTGCGAGATGCGCAGCACCGGCCCGTCGGGCAGCACCTGCACATCCATGTCGCAGTGATGCGCGCCCTCGATTTCGGTGTTGGTCTGCACCAGCCCCGCCACCGGCAACCCGCGATCAAGGCAAGTCCGGGCAAACCGGCTGAGCAAGAGGTCGGTCGCGCCGCGTTCGCCGGTCATGACATAGGCGAGTTTCATCGGGTGTCCTTTCGGGTGGTCGTCACAGGGGAAGAAATTCCAGTAGGTCGTCGGCCTTGATCTGCTCGCAGTCGCCGGGGATCAGGATCAACCCGTCGGCCCGCGCAAGTGCTGCAAGATCAGCAGAGTTGACGTGGTCGGCACAGGCGATGCGCTCGATCCCGTCGCCGTCATATCCGACGATCCGCGCCGGGCGGTATTCACAGCGCCCCGGCTTGTGCCGCAGCGCGGTCGAGGCGCGCACATGCCGCCGGACCGGCCCGGCCTCGGCCCCGGCAAGGCGGGCGACCAGCGGGCGGCCCAGAACCTGCCAGGTAACAAAGGCCGCGACCGGGTTGCCCGGCAGGCTCAGGATCACGCTGCCGTCCAGCCGCGACACCGTCACCGGCTTGCCCGGCTTGATCGCCACGCCCGAAACCGCCACCTCGGCACCCAGCGCCTGCAGCGCGGGCTTGACGTGGTCGCGATCCCCCACCGAGACACCGCCGGAGGTGAGGATCAGGTCGACGGTCCCGGCCAGTGCGGCCAGCGCGGCGGACAGGTCGTCAAGCCGATCGGGACAGCGGACCACGGAAACCAGGGAGATCCCCGCCTCGTCGCAAAACGCGGTCAGCATGGGGGCATTCGCATCCCAGATGGCGCCGCCCGTCAATTCTTCGCCCGCCGGGCTCAGTTCATCTCCGGTGACGATCAACGCCGCGCGCAGTTTCCGCCGCACCGTCACCGTGCCGGCCCCGGCGCTGGCGCAGATGGCCAGATCCTGCGGCGCGAGCCGGAGATCGGGGGGCAGCATCACCTCGCCTTGCCGGCGGGTCTCGCCCGCCTTGCGAATGGAGCCCCCCGCGCGGGGCGGGGTGTCAATGCGGACGCGGTCGCCGATGCGCGTGGCATCCTCCTGCCGCACCACGGTATCCGCGCCCTGCGGGATCGGCGCGCCGGTAAAGATGCGCATCGCTCCGCCCTTCGGCAGGGCGGCAGGGGCATCACCGGCGGCACATTCGCCCCGAACCGGCAGCAGGCCGCCGTCGACCAGGTCGGCGCAGCGCAGCACGTAGCCGTCCATCGCCGCATTGTCGAAACGCGGGATGTCCGCCCGCGCCCGCACCGAGGCGGCAAGATACCGGCCAAGGGCGGCCTGCAAGGGCAGCGTTTCGGTTTCGGCGACCGGTGCGGCCAGCGCAAGCGCCGCCGCGACCGCGTCGCAGACCGGCATCAAAGCAGGGGTCCCGGGCGCGCTGTCGCAGCCGCAGGCGGTGCTCTCGATCCGTTCGAAAATGGTCATTGTGGTTCCCACCTTTCCTTGTGGTCGCGCGCGGCCGGATGGGCCGACCGGACCCTGTCGCTTTGTTGACGGACGCCCGACATCTCAGCTGTCCCCGCCGGGGTCGGTTTTATCGCTCTGGACCGTCCCCCGCCGCCGGACCATCGCACCGCGCAACGCCTCCAGATCCCCCGCGGTCAACACCACCCGCGCCAGCGGCAGAACGATCGCATTTTCCACGATCAGGTGGCGCCGCTCATGGGCGGCAAACCCGGTGATCGTGGTGACTTCCTCGGCGGTCAGCGCGCCGCCCGAATTGGCAAGGCGCCCGAGCGCGGCGATCACCGCGTCAAGCGCCCGGGTGCTCTGCGCGTGATCGGCGTTCAGCCGGCGCAGGGTATCGTTGATCTCGTCCTCCGGCGCGGATCTCTGGCGCAACAGTGGGAACAGGATCTGGGCCTCGTCGCGCATGTGGCGGGGCAGGGCGGTCGAGAGGTATCGCAGCGCCGCGCGCGCCATGCCCCGGTCCGGGCGCGCGGCGGCGGCGAGGGTATCGAGCATGGCGCAGACCTCGCGCTGGCGCAGGTGCTCTTCCGCGAAGTGGCTCAGCGGGTCGGGCAGGACATCGCCGCCCGCAAGCGCCTGCGCGTCCCGCCCCGGATATGTCCCCGCCCGCGCCATGGGGTCAGGCCACCGCCCTGGGGTCGAAACCCGCGATTTCGGCCCGGTCCATCAGCCCGTCCAGATAGGCACTGGCAGCACTGGCCCACATTGCCTTTTCACAGGCCTCGGCCAGACGCGGGCGCACCACGTCGAACGGCAGCACTTCGCCCTCTCCGCGGGCATCCATGCGCAGGATGTGAAACCCGTACCGGGTTTCCACCAGCTCGGCGTGAACCTCGCCCAGCGGGGCCACCTTCATCGCCGCCTCGAACTCCGGCACCGTGTCACCGCTGCTGAGCTGGCCAAGCTGTCCGCCGGCGTCGCGCGACGAACAAGCGCTTTCCTCGCGCGCCAGCGCGGCAAAGCGACCGGGTGCGGCGCGCAGCGTCTCAAGCACCGCCGCGCCCCTTGCCTTCGCAGCCTCGCGCGCTTCGCGATCCCCGGGGGCGGCGGCGAACAGGATATGCGCAGGCTGGAACAGTGACGGCGCGCGATAGGCGTCGGGGCTGTCCTTGTAGGCGCGCAGCAGCGCCGCCTCTGTGACCGGGGCGGGTTGTACGTTTTGCGCCAGCAATTCCCGGATCTGGGCCTCCTCAGGTGTTTCCAGCTTGCCCTGCGCGACCTCCTCCGCCACCGGGTTCAGGTTCAGCCGTGCGGCCTCGTCCAGCAGCACGCGGCGGATCGTCAGCGCCCGCGCCGCGCGGCGCCAGGCCAGCCCCGGCTTGCCGGCCGGGGCAGGGTGGTTCTGGGCCTCTGCCGCGATATCGGCGGTAGAGAGCGGGGTTCCATTGACGGTGATTTCGGGGAACAGGGGTTTGCTCATCAGATCACTCCGCCGGGGTCTTGGTCACGGTTTTCCGGCGCGAACGCACGATCTGGTAACCGGGCCGCCACAGGTAGCGCAGCGGGACCGATAGCATGTGCACCAGCCGGGTGAACGGGAACAAAAGGAAGATCGTCAGCCCGAGGAACAGGTGCAGCTTGAACACCAGCGCCACGTCCTCGATATAGCTGGCCGCCTGCCCGTCGAAGGTGAAGATCCCCTGCGCCCAGGCCATGAACTTGGTCATCTCGTGCCCGTCCAGGTGCTGCAGCGAGACAAAGATCGTCCCGACCCCGAGCACGAGCTGCGCCAGCAGAAGCGCCAGGATGCCGATGTCGGCAAAGCTCGAAGTGCGACGGATGCGCGGATCGGTCCAGCGACGGTGAAACAACATCCCGCCCCCCGCCAGCGCCATCACCCCGGCCACGCCGCCGGCGATCACCGCCAGCAACTGCTTGGCGCCATGGCTGATGCCAACGGCGTCGAAGATCCAGATCGGCGTCAACAGACCGCCCAGGTGGCCGAAGAAGATCACCAGGACGCCGACGTGGAACAGCACCGAGCCGATGATCAGCTGACGCCGCCGCAACAGCTGGCTGGAACTGGATTTCCAGGTGAAGGGTTCGGTCTCATAGCGGGCAATGGACCCGAAGATCAGTACCGTAAGCGCGATATAGGGGTAAATTCCGAACAGAAAGTGATGCATCTGAGCCTCCATCACTCAGCCGCCTGGGCGCGCGCGCCCGGGGCGGGGTTAACGGGTGTGTCCATCTGGGACAGCATGTCGCGCACCTGCGGACAGCCGCCGTTGGGATCGGGGCCGAATGTGACCTCGGTCTCCTCCCAGACGGCATCGAGTGCGTCCAGATCCTCGGGATCGTCCTCGGGCTGCTCCAGCAGCTGTTCCACCGCCCCGGCATCGGCCCGGGCACCCGCGATCTGCAGAAGGGCGGCGAACACGGCACCATAGGGGCTGTCGCGCCGGTCGAGCCGGGTCTGCAACGCCGCAAAGATATGGGCCGCGTCCGCCAAGGTGTCCTGGATGTCTGAAAAGGGACGCATCGCCAGGAATTCGAGCAGAACGGGAAGGTGATCGGGCAGTTCCGAGGTGGCCGGATCGAACCCGGCATCGCGGTACATCTCGACCAGGCTGACCATGGCGCCCCCCCGGTCGCGGCTTTCGCCGTGCACATGTTCGAACAGATTGAGCGACAGGCTGCGCGAGCGATCGAAGAGGCCCACATAAGTCTCCTGCAGTTCATAGATGTCGCCTGATCTCAGGGTGTCCACCAATGGGCGCAGGTCGCGCCGGGCGGCGGCCGTCATCCGGCTGTCGGCGGCCAATACACCGCCGATCTCGGGCATCGCGCGCTGTAACTCCTCGTTGGGATAGCTCAGCAGCAACGAGAGCGCTTTCAGGGATCGATCCATCATCACATCGCCTCCGGCATTTTGAGGGCCTTGCGTTTGCCACCGAAGAGCGAGCCTTCGGAGATGCCCGTGGAACAGGCGTTGCCGTCGGTGAAGCCGCAGCCGCCGCGCAGGTCATAGGCATCCTCGACCTGTTCGCGGTGGGTGGTGGGGATCACGAAACGATCCTCGTAATCGGCCAGCGCCATGATCTTGTACATGTCCTCGATCACCCGGCCGCTCAGGCCGACGCGCGCCGCGATCGCCTCGTCGATGACGCCGTCCACGGTCTTGGCCCGCATGTAGCTGCGCATCGCCGACATCCGCTCCAGCGCCTGCACGATCGGCTCTTCGTCGCCGGCGGTCAGCATGTTGGCCAGGTAGCGCACCGGGATACGCAGGCTGCGCACGTCGGGCATCTCGCCGTCATGGCCGATCTTGCCGGCCTCGGCGGCGTTCTGGATCGGGCTGAGCGGCGGGATGTACCACACCATCGGCAAGGTCCGGTATTCGGGGTGCAGCGGAAAGGCGAGCTTCCATTCCATCGCCATTTTCCAGATCGGGCTTTCCTGTGCGCCCTTGATCCAGTCTTCGGGTACGCCGTCGGCGCGCGCCGCCTCGATCACCGCCGGGTCATGCGGGTCGAGGAACACGTCGAGCTGCGCGTCGTAGAGATCCTTCTCCGAATGCGTGTTGGCCGCGGATTCGATCTTGTCCGCGTCATAGAGCATGACGCCGAGATAGCGGATGCGGCCGACGCAGGTTTCAGAACAGACGGTAGGGTTGCCGCTTTCGATCCGGGGATAGCACAGGGTGCATTTCTCGGACTTGCCGCTTTCCCAGTTGTAATAGACCTTCTTGTAGGGGCAGCCCGAGACGCACATCCGCCAGCCCCGGCATTTTTCCTGGTCGATCAGGACGATGCCGTCCTCTTCGCGCTTGTAGATCGCGCCCGAGGGGCAGGAGGCGGCGCAGGCCGGGTTGAGGCAATGCTCGCACAGGCGCGGCAGGTACATCATGAAGGTATTTTCATACTCTCCATAGATCTCCTTCTGCACCCCTTCAAAGTTGTAATCCTGGCTGCGCTTCTCGAACTCGCCGCCCAGGATCTCCTCCCAGTTGGGGCCGTGCTCGATCTTCTGCATCCGCTCGCCCGAGACCTTGGAACGTGGCCGCGCGGTCGGAAACGCCTTGACCTCGGGGGCCGATTTCAGGTGGTCGTAATCGAAATCAAACGGCTCGTAGTAATCGTCGATCTCGGGCAGATCCGGGTTGCCGAAGATATTGGCCAGGATGCGCCACTTGGACCCCTGTTTCGGCTGCAGCTTGCCGGATTTGGTCCGCTCCCAGCCGCCGTTCCAGCGTTTCTGGTTTTCCCAGTCCTTGGGATAGCCGACGCCGGGCTTGGTCTCGACGTTGTTGAACCAAGCGTATTCGACGCCGTCGCGGCTGGTCCAGACGTTCTTGCAGGTCACGGAACAGGTGTGGCACCCGATGCATTTGTCGAGGTTCAGCACCATGCCGATTTGTGCGCGTACTTTCATTGTGCGGCCTCCTTCTCGGTCGCTTCATCGTCAAGCCAGTCGACCTTGTTCATTTTCCGGACGATGACGAACTCGTCGCGGTTCGACCCCACGGTGCCGTAGTAGTTGAAGCCGTAGGACAGATGCGCGTAGCCGCCGATCATGTGGGTCGGTTTCAGCACCGTGCGGGTGACCGAGTTGTGGATGCCGCCGCGCAGCCCGGTCTTCTGCGATCCGGGGGTGTTCACGATCTTTTCCTGCGCGTGGTACATGAACACCGTGCCTTCGCGGATCCGCTGCGAGACCACGGCGCGCGCGGTCAGCGCCCCGTTGACGTTGTACGCCTCGATCCAGTCGTTGTCCGCGATCCCGGCCTTCCTGGCGTCGACCTCGGACAGCCAGACCACCGGCCCGCCCCGGTTCAGCGTCAGCATCAGCAGGTTGTCGGAATAGGTCGAGTGGATGCCCCATTTCTGGTGCGGCGTGATGAAGTTCAACACCAGGCTGTCGCCGCTGTCCTTCACCCCCTTGGTGATGGTCTTGAGGTCGACCGGCGGGCGATAGGCGACGAAGCCCTCGCCAAAGGCGCGCATCCACAGGTGATCCTGGTACAACTGCTGCCGCCCGGTCAGCGTGCGCCAGGGGATCAGCTCGTGCACGTTGGTATAGCCGGCGTTGTAGCAGACCTCCTCGCTTTCGATGCCCGACCAGGTCGGAGAAGAGATGATCTTGCGCGGCTGGGCGGCGATATCGCGAAAGCGGATCTTGACGTGTTCCTGCCCCTCGGCCAGGTGCGCGTGTTCGCGCCCGGTTGCCTTGCTCAGCTCTTTCCACGCCTTCACCGCAACCTCGCCGTTGGTCTCGGGCGCCAGCATCAGGACCACCTCGGTGGCGTCGATGTCGGTGTCGATCCGCGCCTGCCCCTTGGCCGGCCCGTCGAGTTGCACGCCGTTGAGGTCGCGCAGGTGCTGCACCTCGGTCTTGGTGTCCCAGGTAATGCCCTTGCCGCCGTTGCCGATGTCGTCCATCAGCGGCCCCAGCGCGGTGAACCGGTCGTAGATCGCGGTATAGTCCCGCTCGACCGCGATATAGTTCGGCGCGGTCTTGCCCGGGATCAGATCGCATTCCCCTTTCTTCCAGTCGCGCACCTGGTCCTGCGCGATCTCGGCGGGGGTGTCGTGCAGGATCGGCAGGGCGACCACGTCGGTTTCCTTGCCCAGGTAACCCGGTGCGATCTCCTGGAACTTCTTGGCGATCGCCTTGAAGATTTCCCAGTCCGACTTGCTCTCATAGGCCGGGTCCACCGCTGCCTGCAGCGGGTGGATGAACGGGTGCATGTCCGAGGTGTTCAGGTCGTTCTTCTCGTACCAGCTTGCCGTCGGCAGCACGATGTCGGAATAGACCGCCGTGGTGCTCATCCGGAAATCAATGGTCACCAGCAGGTCAAGCTTGCCCTTGGGCGCCTCGTCGCGCCAGGCCGCCTCTTTCGGCTTCTGCCGGCCTTCCTCGCCCAGGTCCTTGCCCATGACACCATTGTCGGTGCCCAGCAGGTGCTTGAGGAAATACTCGTGCCCCTTGCCGGAACTCCCCAGCAGGTTCGAACGCCAGACGAACAGGTTGCGCGGCCAGTTCTCGGGCGCGTCGGGGTCTTCGCAGGACATCTGCAACTCGCCCGACTTCAGCCCCTTGGCGATATAGTCGCGCGGCTCGTGCCCGGCCTCTTTCGCGGCCTTGGCCACCTCCAGCGGGTTCTGTTTGAGTTGCGGCGCCGAGGGCAGCCAGCCCATGCGCTCGGCCCGGATGTTGTAATCGATCATCGAGGCGTCCCAGTCGCCCGCCGGGGCGGTGGGCGACAGGATTTCGTCGGCGCTCAGCGTTTCATAGCGCCATTGGTCGGTATGGGCATACCAGGCGCTGGTGGCGTTCATGTGGCGCGGCGGGCGGCCCCAGTCCAGCGCGAAGGCCAGCGGTTGCCAGCCGGTCTGCGGGCGCAGCTTTTCCTGGCCCACGTAATGGCTCCAGCCGCCGCCGGACTGGCCGATGCAGCCGCACATCACCAGCATGTTGATGATGCCGCGATAGCTCATGTCCATGTGGTACCAGTGGTTCAACCCGGCCCCGAGGATCACCATCGACTTGCCGTTGGTCTTTTCCGCGTTCAACGCGAATTCGCGCGCCACGGCGGTGATCTTGTCGGCCGGAACCCCGGTGATCTTTTCCGCCCATTTCGGGGTATAGGGCATGTCGGCGTTGAAATCGTCGGTCACCCAGTCGCCGCCCAGTCCACGATCAAGCCCGTAGTTGGCACAGAACAGGTCAAAGACGGTGGTCACTTTCGCCTCGCCGTCGGCCAGCTTCACGGTCTTGACCGGGATGTTGCGGGTCAGCACGTCGGGGTGGTCGCAACGCACGAAATTCTCGGTCGCCACGCCGCCGAAATAGGGGAAATCGACGCCGACCACGTCGTCATGGTCCTCGTCGAGGATCAGCGACATCTTCAGCTCGGTCTCGGCGCCCTTCGCGCGTTCCTCGAGGTTCCATTCGCCGTCCTCGCCCCAGCGATAGCCGATCGACCCGTTGGGCGCGACATAGCTGCCCGAGGTGTTGTCGAGCGCGATGGTCTTCCATTCGGGGTTGTTGTCCTCGCCCAGCTTGTCGTCGAAATCCTCGGCCCGCAGGAACCGGCCCGGCACCAACCGGCCGTCCTTTTCCTCCAGCCGCACCAGCATCGGCATGTCGGTGTACTTGCGGCAGTAATCCTCGAAATACGCTGCCTGCCGGTCCAGGTGGAACTCGCGCAGGATCACGTGGCCCATCGCCATCGCCAGTGCGGCATCGGTGCCCTGCTGCGGCGCCAGCCAGACGTCACCGAACTTCGCTGCCTCGGAATAGTCGGGGCAGATCACCGCCGACTTGGTGCCGCGATAGCGAGCCTCGGTATAGAAATGCGCGTCGGGGGTCCGGGTCTGCGGCACGTTGGAGCCCCAGAGCAGCAGGAAGCCCGCGTTGTACCAATCGGCCGATTCCGGCACGTCGGTCTGTTCGCCCCAGGTCTGCGGGCTGGCCGGCGGCAGGTCGCAGTACCAGTCGTAGAACGACATGCAGGTGCCGCCCAACAGGCTCAGGTAGCGGGTGCCGGAGGCATAGCTGATCATCGACATCGCCGGGATCGGCGAGAACCCGAACACCCGGTCCGGCCCATAGGTCTTGGCGGTATAGGCATTGGCCGCCGCCGTGATCTCGGTCGCCTCCTCCCAGGTGGCGCGCACGAATCCGCCCTTGCCGCGGGAGGTCACATAGCTCGCGCGCAGGATCGGATCGCCCTGCAGCTTGGTCCAGGCCGCGATCGGGTCCATGGTCTTGCGCATCTCGCGCCAGACCTTCATCAGCTTGCCGCGGATCAGCGGGTTCTTCACCCGGTTGGCGCTGTAGAGATACCAGCTGTAGCTGGCGCCGCGCGCACAGCCGCGCGGTTCGTGGTTGGGCAGATCGGCACGGGTGCGCGGGTAATCGGTCTGTTGCGTCTCCCAGGTGACGATGCCGGATTTCACATAGATCTTCCACGAACACGATCCGGTGCAGTTCACCCCGTGGGTCGAGCGCACGATCTTGTCGTGCCGCCAACGGTTTCTATAGGTATCTTCCCAGTCGCGGCTTTCGCGGGTGAGCTGGCCGTGGCCGTCCGAGAACTGCGCGAGTTCCTTGGGCTGAAGGAAATTCAATCTGTCCAGAAGGTGGCTCATGTTGGCTGTCCTTTCGATATCGGAGGCGGGCCGGTCGCGGCTGTGGCGCCGGCCCCCCTGTCAGTTCACTGGGCGGGGGTGGCTGCGGGGGTCCTGGACCCGCCACCGCGTTCAAGGTCGTAAAGCAGGCTGCCGCGCCGGGTGTAGTAGACCCAGGTGACCGCCAGGCAGATCGCGTAGAACACCAGGAAGGCCCAGAGCGCGCCCACCGGAGATCCGGTCATCGCGATCGAGGTGCCGTAGGCCTTGGGGATGAAAAAGGCGCCATAGGCGGCGATCGCGCTGGTAAAGGCGATGATCGCCGCGCTCTCGCGTTCGGCCTGTTTCCGGGTCGCCGCCGCATCCAGATCGGGCAGCAGCCGTGGAATCTCGCGGCCCATGATCGCCGGGATCATCTGGAAGGTCGAGGCATTGCCGATGCCGGTCAGCAGGAACAGCGCCATGAAGGCCGCGAAGAACCCTGCGAAACTGCCCGCGCCAAGGGCGGCGATCACTCCGAACACGGCCACGATCATCGCGGCAAAGGTCCAGAACGTCACCCGGCCCCCGCCGAAACGGTCGCTGATCCAGCCGGTGCCGGCTCGGCTCAGCGCGCCCACCAGCGGCCCGAGGAACACGTATTGCATCGCGTTCACCTCGGGGAAGGACAGCCGCGTCAGCAGCGGGAAGCCCGCCGAATAGCCGATGAAGCTGCCAAAGGTGCCGGTGTAGAGAAGGCACATCAGCCAGTTGTGCTTGCGGGTAAAGATGATCGCCTGTTCGCGGAAGCTCGCCCGCGCATCGGCGATGTCGTCCATCCCGATCCAGGCCGCCACGGTGGCCGCCACGATGAAGGGCACCCAGACGAAACCGGCGTTCTGCATCCACAGCTGGCCGCCGTCCGACAGGGTCTGCGGCGCGCCGCCGAGGGCGCCGAACACTCCCGCCGTGATGACGAGGGGCACCAGGAACTGCATCACCGAAACGCCGAGGTTGCCCAGCCCGGCATTCATCGCCAGCGCGTTGCCCTTCTCCGCCTTGGGGAAGAAAAAGGCGATGTTGGCCATCGACGAGGCGAAGTTGCCGCCGCCAAAGCCGCAGAGCAGCGCCAGCGTCAGGAAGATCAGGTAGGGGGTGGAGGCATCCTGCACCGCGTAACCGATCCCGACGGCGGGAAGCAGCAGCGAGGCGGTCGAGAGCGTCGTCCACAACCGGCCGCCGAAGATTGGCACCATGAAGCTGTAGAAGATGCGCAGTGTGGCGCCCGAAAGCCCGGGCAGCGCCGCCAGCCAGAACAGCTGGCTTGTCGAGAAGTCGAAGCCGATCGCGGGCAGTCGCGCGACCACCATCGACCAGACCATCCAGACCGAGAACGCCAGCAGCAGCGCCGGGATCGAGATCCACAGGTTTCGGCGCGCGATGCGACGGCCCTTGTCCTGCCAGAAATCGTCCTCCTCGGGGCGCCAGTCCTCCAGCACGCGGGGCATCACGGTCCGCTCGGGATCGTGGATCTCCTGCATCTCGGGCAGAGCCGGCAGGGTATCCAGCGCCTCGCCATGGGCCTTGCGCTCCATCGCGCGGATCGACATGTGCATCCACAGCAGCGCAACACCGACCAGTGCGAACAGCAGCGCAAAGCACGAGGTGTAGACGCCGCTGATGTCCAGCAACGTGCCGAACAGGATCGGCAGGACAAAACCGCCGAGGCCGCCGATCATGCCGACAAGGCCACCGACCGCGCCGACATGGTTCGGGTAATAGACCGGGATGTGCTTGAACACCGCTGCCTTGCCGAGGCTCATGAAGAACCCGAGCACGAAGAGCGTGGCGACGAAGGGCCAGACGTCCATTTGCGTCGAGAATGCGATCGGGCCGTCCTTGCCCTGGATCACGTAGTCGGTCGGCGGATAGGACAGCATGAACAGCAGCACCATCGAGAACCCGAAGGTCCAGTACATGACCGAGCGCGCGCCGAACTTGTCGGCCAGGTGGCCGCCATAGGCGCGGAACAGGCTGGCCGACAGGCTGAACGAGGCCGCGGCCATCCCGGCGGTCTTCACGTCAAGGCCGTAGACCTCGATCAGGTAGTGCGGCATCCACAACGCCAGCGCCACGAAGGCCCCGAACACCAGGAAGTAATACAGCGAAAAGCGCCAGACCTGCAGGTTTTTGAGCGGTGCGAACTGCTCGGCCAAGGTCGGCGCGCGCACGCCGGTCCGGCGCCGCTCGATCATTTCGGGATCGTCCTTGGCGAACAGGAAGAACAACACGCCGATGACCGCCAGCGCCGCCGCCCAGGCATAGGCGACGCCATGCCAGCCATAGGCGACCATGACAAAGGGGGCGACGAATTTCGTCACCGCCGCACCGACGTTGCCGGCCCCGAAAATGCCCAGGGCGGTGCCCTGGCGGCCTGCCTCGTACCAGCGCGAGACATAGGCCACGCCGATGATGAACGACCCACCGGCAAGCCCGATGCCAAGCGCGGCGATCAGGTACATCACGTAACTGTCGGCCAGCGTCAGGGCCCAGGTGGCCATTGCGGTCAGGATCATCTGCGCCGGAAACACCATCCGACCGCCGTATTTCTCGGTCCAGACGCCGAGGAACAGGCGGGTGATCGAGCCGGTCAGGATGGGGGTCGCGACCAGGATGCCGAACTGCGCCTCACTCAGGCCCAACTCGTCCTTGATCGCGACGCCGATGATGGAAAAGATCGTCCATACCGCGAAACAGGCGGTAAAGGCGAATGTACTGAGGCCAAGGGCACGGGTCTGTTCCGTGCGGCTGACCCCGTCTAGCGTCGTCATGTGATGTCCCTTTCGAATACGGGGCACGCCGAAAACAGCGCGTTTCGGAACCAGACAAAGGGCAGTTCGGTGACATACAGTTGATCGAGATCAAGAAACCGCCCGGTTCGCCTTAAAATAAACCGGCGATGGAATTACTTTCGGTCCGGAGGAAAAACATGTGGAATGGGCGTTGCGACAACTTCGGCTGATCGCTTGACAAATATCAATCGTCCCCACAGATACGGTCATGCGGGCGAGACAGGAGACGATGTGAGACCTGACGACATTCCAGAGATTCGGACGCTCGATCTGTTCCGGAACATGTCCGACGAGAGTTTCGGCGACCTGATCCGTGGCGCCTACGTCCAGACCTTCCCGCCGCAGGTGCAACTGATCACCGAGGGGGACTATCCCGATTTCCTGCACATCGTCCTGACCGGCAGCGTCGAGATGTTCGCCAGTTGGAACGGGCGCGAAACCTCGATGGCGACGGTGCGCCCGATCTCGACCTTTATCCTGGCCGCCTCGATCAAGGATGCGCCCTACCTGATGTCGGCCCGCACCGCCGAGAAATCCCGCGTCATCATGCTGCCGTCGATGGATGTGCGCGCGGTGTTCGAGGTCGACAACGGGTTTGCCCGCGCCGTGGTGGGCGAGCTTGCCCAATGCTATCGCGCGGTGGTCAAGACCTCCAAGGATCTCAAGCTGCGAACGTCGATCGAGCGGCTGGCGAATTACCTGTTGCGCAGCAGCCATCGCGCGGGGGGCGCCGCCGAGTTCGACCTTTCGATCGAAAAACGCCGCTTGGCGTCCTTTCTGGGCATGACGCCCGAAAACCTTTCGCGCGCGATCAAGGCGCTACGTCCCTACGGGGTCGAGGTCGAGGGGCCGACGGTGCGTATCGTCGACCGCGACAGCCTTGAAGGGTTGGCAAAGCCAAACCCGCTGATCGACGATCCCTCGACCTGACGGCGTCAAATCCGCCTTGTCGTTGCCCTCGGGTGGGCGCGACCGCAGCCGCCTGCCATCACCCTGTTCTCCGCCCCGTCGCAAAACGTACCAAAGGGCACCGACAGCCGCACGAACGCATCCTCATCGCAATCGCACGAAGCTTGATCACGATTCGCCAATGCGATCATCAAGACCGGCATACCTTGGCGGATCCTGCTACGCGGATGGACACAGTTGCCAATGTCCCTGCTGACGAGAGGTCAAGCTGGCATTGGGCGGCGATCTCCTGAACCGTCGTGCAATTGCGTGGCGCCCCGAGCGTGCATATGCCCTGAATTTGTCCGAAATTTTTCTTTGCGGTGTCATTCTCACACTCGTTTGTACCTATACGGCATGTCCCAGGGCGCCTGCCAGAATGCTCCGGCCACTTCAGGGTGCGCACCCCAAAGACACTGAAATGCTCGACACTGAAGACTGTTTGTATCGGACTGGAATTCGCAAAAGGAAGTCTGGAATATGCCCACAATTCATATTGATAGGCTCGACGAGAATCCGCACGAAACCGTCGATGGCCTTCGCGCCGATACCACCTCACGTGGGGTTGATCTGGAGGGGGCCAAGGTCACCGCCACATATGCGGATGGGTCTACCGAGACACTGACATGGCAAGCCTATGACGAATACACCGAGGGCGGTGCTGTTGGTGAAAACATAAACATGTCTTATGGCTGGAACTGGCACGAGCTGACGACGACCAAGCTTTTGGCATCGTTGGAGATCGACCTCCAGCCTGCCAGTTCCGTCTTCGATACGACCTTCACGATGGACGATGATCCTGACGGAGGGTCCACACCGGGTTCAAAAAACGGCTATCCGTTTTATCTATCCCCGGAATCCGAAGAGATGTCCGGCAATATCAATGTTGCCTACTCAGGTGTTGTCAATTTTGTCGGAAGCCCGGCAGAGGGGGACCTCTATACAACTATGGTTGTTGATTTCTCAGGTCTCCCTGATGGCGGTCTGCTCGGGGACCTGAGTTGGCGCTCTGACATCGACACCATGGAGAACGATGGCGACCTGGTGCCACAGGGCTCCGCAGGAGAGACCATCACCGGCACGGCCGGGGCCGATGATCTGAATGGTGGGCTTGGCCCTGACACGATCCATGGTCTGGCGGGAGATGACGTCATCACAGGCGGGGACGGCGACGATACGATTTCGGGCGGGCCAGGGGATGACAGCCTTTCCGGCGGAAGCGGGAATGATATCTTTGAGTTCAATGCCGGTGATGGCGCCGAGACCATCACTGATTTTGGCGTCGGCTCCACGGATTCCGACGATGGCGACAAGACCAACAATGACTTTATTGACCTGTCCGAGTTCTACACCAACAGCACGGAACTTCTGGCAGACCTCGCAGATGACAACATCCTGAACCAATCCGACGACAGCGATTATAGCGACAATACTGCGCTTGGCGGGTCGATCACCGGCCTGTCTGGCCTCAAGGGGGCGTCAGCCTCTTCAATCGAGGAGCAAACCGGTGTGACATGTTTCGCCCGTGGGACATTGATCACGACAGATCGAGGCGCCGTGCCGGTCGAGACGTTGAAAGCGGGCGATCAAGTGCTGACACAAGACAATGGCTTTCAAGAACTTAAACTGGCATTGAGCCGCGTCATAGGGCCGGAAGAGCTGCGGCAGAATGCAAAGCTCTACCCGATCCGGATCATGGCGGGCGCAATGGGGTCAGGATTGCCCAAGAGAGATCTGGCCGTATCTCGCCAACACCGCATGGTCGCCCAGTCCAGTATTGTGAAGCGTATGTTCGGCTCCACGGCGGTTCTCGTTGCCGCGATACGGCTCACTGCGCTGCCCGGAATTCTCGTGGACAAGACAGTCGACAGTGTCGAGTACTTCCATCTTGTATTTGAAAACCACGAAGTCATTTTCGCCGAGGGCACCCCGACCGAGAGCTTCTTGATGGGTCCCCAGATGAGAAATGCCCTTGATATCGACACGTGGCTAGAATGCATGATGCTTTTTCCAGAGGCCGTTGATCTTGACTATTGCGCGGTCCCTGCGCGCACAATTCCATCGCACGTCTTGCAAAAGAAACTGGTTCACCGGCACATTAAGAACAGGAAAGAGCTTCTTTGTGCTTGAGGTCAGGATTCATGGCCAATAGATCACGGTTCCTGCAATCGCCCGCACCGCAACCGCCGTCTACTGGTTTTGAACCTCACTGAGTTCAGGTTCTGGGCTTGGAGATTTTCCTGAAAAGACAGATGTATGCGGTTTTTTTCGCAAGGAAACCGGACACAGCGCGACCCTTTCTCAAAAAGGAAGGAGGCTGTGTCAGGAGCGACCTGCGTTGCGTGAATGCAGCTTATGATCGAAAGAGTCCCGGGGGCGGGGAGAGGTTGCAGCCCGTTCTCGCGTGAGACTGCTTCCCCCTTGGGGGACGCGAAAACGTAACGCCCTGGACGAAAATCCAAGACACGATGGGGCCTCGCGGGCGGCCCACGACGACAGGGGCGGGGCCGTTCGATGGCGTTTCCCCGTCGCGACTGTCCGCGCACAAGGGCTTGCACCGGAGCCCGTCTTGCTGCGTCATAATCAAAACCTATCATTAAGATCAGTAAATAAAACTTATCCCAATGGCGTGAATTTGTTAGAACGAGTCCAGAAGAAGGGAGGGGCGCGGCCCGTGTGCCACGCCGCCACAGCCCTTCGATACGCCCACGACAAAGCTCAAAAAAGCGGGAGAGAGAGATGGACGGAAACGATATCGGCAAGTGCCCGGTCATGCATGGCGCGATCACGGCCAACGACAAGACGGTGATGGACTGGTGGCCGAATGCGCTGAACCTCGACATCCTGCACCAGCACGACAGCAAGACCAACCCGATGGACAAGGGGTTCGACTATCGCGAAACGGTCAAGACGCTCGACGTCGCGGCGTTGAAACAGGATCTGCACGCGTTGATGACCGACAGCCAGGACTGGTGGCCGGCCGACTGGGGCCATTACGGCGGGCTGATGATCCGCATGGCCTGGCACGCGGCGGGCACCTACCGGACCGCGGACGGACGCGGCGGTGGCGGCACCGGCAACCAGCGCTTCGCGCCGCTGAACTCCTGGCCCGACAACGTCAGCCTGGACAAGGCCCGCCGCCTGCTCTGGCCGATCAAGAAGAAATACGGCAACAAGATCTCCTGGGCCGACCTGATCGTCCTTGCCGGCACCGTCGCCTATGAATCGATGGGGCTGAAATCCTATGGCTTCGGCTTCGGGCGCGAGGATATCTGGCACCCCGAGAAAGACACCTACTGGGGCAACGAAAAGGAATGGCTGGCCCCCAGCGATGAGCGCTATGGGGATGTCGAGAACCCGGCGACGATGGAGAACCCGCTCGCCGCGGTGCAGATGGGCCTGATCTACGTCAACCCCGAGGGCGTCAACGGCAAGCCGGACCCGATGAAGACCGCCGCCCAGGTGCGCGAAACCTTTGCCCGGATGGCGATGAACGACGAAGAGACCGCGGCACTGACCGCCGGCGGCCACACCGTCGGCAAGACCCACGGCAATGGCGACGCCGATGCGCTGGGCGTCGATCCCGAATCCGCCGGACCCGAGATGCAGGGCCTCGGCTGGGCCAACCCCAACCAGAAGGGCAAGGCGGCCAACGCGGTGACCTCGGGGCTCGAGGGGGCATGGACCACCCATCCGACCAAGTTCGACATGGGGTTCTTCGACATGCTCTTCGGTCATGAATGGGAGCTCAGGAAATCCCCCGCCGGGGCCTGGCAGTGGGAGCCGGTGGACATCAAGGAAGAGGACAAACCGCTCGACGCCACCGATCCCGGCATCCGTCACAACCCGATGATGACCGATGCGGACATGGCACTGAAGGTTGACCCGATCTATAACGAGATCTGCCAGAAATTCATGGCCGACCCGGCCTATTTCGAGGACACCTTCGCCCGCGCCTGGTTCAAGCTGACCCACCGCGACATGGGGCCGAAGGTCCGCTACCTCGGCCCCGATGTCCCGGACGAGGACCTGGTCTGGCAGGATCCGGTGCCCGCCGGCGCGACCGATTACGATGTCGACGCGGTCAAGGCCAAGATCGCGGCGGCCGGCCTGTCGACCTCCGAGATGGTGTCCACCGCCTGGGACAGCGCCCGAACCTTCCGTGGCTCGGACCGGCGCGGCGGGGCCAACGGCGCCCGCATCCGCCTTGCCCCGCAAAAGGACTGGGAGGGCAACGAGCCCGCCCGCCTGGCCAAGGTGCTGGCGGCACTGGAGCCGATAGCCGCCGAAACCGGCGCCAGCATCGCAGACGTGATCGTCCTGGCCGGCAACCTTGGCGTCGAACAGGCCGCCAAGGCCGCGGGGCACGACATCACCGTGCCCTTCGCGCCGGGCCGGGGCGATGCCACCGACGCGATGACCGATGCCGACTCCTTCGACGTGCTGGAACCGCTGGCCGACGGCTATCGCAACTGGCTGAAGAAGGACTACGTGGTCAGCCCCGAGGAACTGATGCTCGACCGCACCCAACTCATGGGCCTCACCGCGAGCGAGATGACCGTTCTGGTCGGCGGCATGCGGGTGATCGGCACCAACCACGGCGGCACGAAACATGGTGTCTTCACCGATCGCGAGGGGGCGCTGACCCAGGACTTCTTCGTCACCCTGACCGACATGGCCTACAAGTGGGTGCCGGCAAAGGGCGGCATCTACGAGATCACCGATCGCGACACGGGCGAGGTCAAATGGACCGCCACCCGCACCGATCTGGTGTTCGGCTCGAACTCGGTCCTGCGCGCCTATTCCGAGGTCTATGCCCAGGACGACAGCGCCGGGAAACTCGTCTCTGATTTCGTCGCCGCCTGGACCAAGGTGATGAACGCCGACCGCTTCGACCTCGCCTGAGATCGGGGTTTGAAATCAAGAAAGGCGCGTCGCTTCGGCGGCGCGCCTTCTTTTGCGCGCTGACGCCGAGGGGCGAGAAAAAGACCCCGCGCGGGACCGCCCCGGCGGGGTCAGGATCCGGCGGCGCGACAGGGAGAGCACGCCACCGGCGGGAAGGTCGGCCCCCGTACCAAACGGGCGCCAAACCGTAGGGTTCAGGCCGCCATGGTGCGGAACCCGCCATCCCAGTAGACCAGCGCGCCCTGCTCCGGGGTGGTCAGCACCGCGCGCACCCGGCCGATCACGATGGAATGGGTGGCCCGGTCGATCACCTCCTCGACCTCGCAGTCAAAGGCGGCGGGCGCATCCGCCAAAAGCTGCGCACCGGTCACCGCAGTGACCCAATCGGCGCCGGCATAGCGATCCGGCCCCTTGATTCCGCCGAAGCCGCCGAAACGCTTGGCCACCTCTTCGTGCTGCGCGCCCAGCGAGGACCAGCCGAACCGCCCGTAGCGTCCGAACATCGGCCAGCTTGACGCGCTGCGGTTGACGCAGGCCAGCAGCAGCGGCGGTTCGGCCGACAGCGAGATCGCCGAGGTGACCACAAGGCCGGTCCGGTCGTCACCGTCGCCCACCGTCAGCACCGAGCAATTGCCCACCAGCGCACGCATCGCGCCGGTAAAGGTCTTTGCATCGGGGTCGGGGATCGGGGTCATCGCGTTCACCGGATTCCTGCCTCGGCCAGGATCGGCAGCACGTTGTCGCGGAAGTACGGGAACTCCTCGGCGTAATCCACGAAGGAGAGCGTGCTGCCCGCGAACCCGGTTTCATGCAGTTTGATGATTCCCTCGGCCACCTGCTGCGGCGTGCCGACAAGGGGGAAACCACCGTGACCCTGCGCCATCAGGTAGCGGATCTGCGCCAGCAGGTCATGCGGGAAACTGTGGGCATGGGCGAACTGCAGGTTGACCAGGTTGTCGACCGCTTCCCAGTCGGCATTGTCGTCGGTGATGTATTTCTGATAGGCGCGCGCCTCTGCCTCGGTCTCGCGGCAGATCACGTGGCTGAAGGTCAGCACGCCGACATCGCGGCCCTTGCCGCGCGCCTGTTCCTTCAACTCCTGGATCTCGTCCTTGGACCGGGCCAGGTCGATCGCCGGGGTAAAGAGATAGTTGGCGTTGTCGGTGGCGAAATCGCGGCCCTGGGGCGAGCCGGCCGCGTTCAGGATCGGGACCGTGCCGCTCAGCGGCTTGGGGTCGCCCGCCACGTGCTTGAGGTTGAAGTACTTGCCGTCCCAGTCGAAATATTCCTCGGATTCCCACAGCTTGCGGATCACGTCGAGCCATTCCTGCGCATAGCCATAGCGGGTCTCGTGATCGTCGGGCAGGGACAGGCCCAGCGCCTCGTACTCCGGCTTGTTCCAGCCGGCGACGACGTTCAGCCCGGCGCGCCCCTTGCCGATCTGGTCGATGGTGGCGATCTGCTTGGCGACCACCACCGGGTTGTTGGCGGCGGTGTGGATGGTGGCGAAAACGGTCAGGTTCTCGGTATGGGCCAGCAGCCCGGCGGCCCAGGTCATCGTCTCCAGCACGCCGCCGTGGAAATCGGTCTCGCCGCCATAGCCGATCCAGCGCGCGATCGGCAGCATGAAGTCGATGCCCGCCGCATCCAGCATCTTGCCGAGCTTGAGGTTGTTCTCCCAGCTGTTGTTCCAGCGTTCCGGCGCCTTGGTCACGGTCATGCCCGATGAGCAGTTGGACGAGAAGGTGCCGAGCTTGAAGCCGTCTTTCTTCATCATCAAGTTAGTTGTCATTGCATGTATCTCCTGTTGGGTGTGGAAATACTGTGTATTTTTAAATTGAAAGTCTATTTAAAAATCACGTTGCACCGCCCGCATCGCTGCGGGACACTCGCTGACCGGAGGGAAAAGCTTGTGAATGCATCAAAAAAGGACGATCCCGACGACGGGCTGAATTTTCTCTGGCACCTGTCCGGCGACCCCGCCGAGGTCAGCACGACCGAGGCGGAGTTCGCGCTGATGCGGGCCTTCGAGGGATTCGGCCGCTGGCAGTCGGAATGCCTAGCCTCGGTCTGTGACCTGGCCGCCAGCGGGCCGGAAAACGCGCTGCTGCACGTCATCCGGATGAACGACCGGCCAAAATCCATCAAGGAACTGGCGCGGCTGACCAACCGCGACGACATCCCCAACATCCAGTATTCCCTGCGCAAGCTGACCGGCGCCGGGCTGGTCGAGAAACGCGGCTCCGGTCGCAGCGGCGTCACTTACGAGGCGACGGAAGAGGGGCGCCGGGTCACCGACAATTACAGCACCCTGCGCCGCAAGCTGCTGATCGAAAAGATCAACAACCTGCCGGGGTTCCCCGAGCAACTGGCCGAGGCAACGCGGGCGCTGAACCTTTTGACCGGAATATATGAAGAGGCCGCCCGCGTGGCGGCGACCCACCGGCGATAGGGCGCCGGGCGCCACGGCCCTGACCGTGCCGCAATATTATTGCGCGTGGGGGCTTTGCGCTTGATCTTATCTGCGGCTTGCGCCTAGTCTGCGCGCATCTTGCGGAACCGGGTTCCGCATTGCGAAATTGTCGGAAGGGGAGGTCTGACCGTGCCGCGCACAGCCGGAAGTGACGCAAAGTTACGCGTTGCGGGTTTGCACAGGCGCCGCCGCCACCGTTAGTAATCCGATAGACTGCGACCACCACCGGTACAAGGCCCGCGCACGGGCCGGCCGGTCACAAAGAGGGGAAGGCCGGATGTCCGAGGCCATTGTGTACGAGAAAATTGGCGATATCGCGGTTCTGGCGGCGAACAACCCGCCGGTCAACGCGCTGGGTCTTGCGGTCCGGCAAGGTCTGGTCGAGGGGATCGAACGCGCCGAACGGGAGGGCGCCAAGGCGGTGCTGATCTATGGCGAGGGGCGGACGTTCTTTGCCGGTGCCGACATCCGTGAATTCGGCAAGCCGCCGACCGAACCCTTCCTGCCCGACGTCTGCACCCGAATCGAAGCCTCCCCGCTGATCGTGGTCTCGTCGCTGCACGGCACCGCGCTGGGCGGCGGGCTCGAGATCGCGCTCGGCTCGCACTATCGCATCGCCGTGCCCAAGGCGCGGATGGGCCTGCCCGAGGTCCTGATCGGGGTGATGCCCGGCGCCGGCGGCACCCAGCGCCTGCCGCGGCTGATCGGCATCGACAAATCGCTCGACGTGATCACCTCGGGGCGCCAGGTCGGCGCCGCAGAGGCGCTGGAGATGGGCCTCGTCGACAAGATCGCGGAGGGCACCCCGCGCGAGATCGGCCTCGCCTATGCGCAGGAACTGATCGACACCGCCGCGCCCCGCCGCGCCATCAGCGAGATGGCCGCGCCCGCCCCGGTGGATTTCGACGCGCTCTATGACGCGGTGCTGAAAAAGGCCCGTGGCCAATTGGCCCCCGCCGTCGCCGTGCGCGGCATCCAGGCCAGCAGCGAACTGCCCTTCGACGAGGGCATGAAGCGCGAGCGCGAGCTGTTCATGGAACTCATGGCCACCGACCAGCGACAGGGGCTGATCCACGCCTTCTTTGCCGAGCGCGCGGTCGGCAAGCTGCCCGAACTCGACGGGGTGACGCCCCGCGACCTCAATGCCATCGGCGTCATCGGCGGCGGCACCATGGGGGCGGGCATCGCCACCTCGGCGCTGCTCTCGGGGCTCAAGGTCACGCTGATCGAGATGAACGCCGAGGCCGCCGAGGCCGCCAAGGGCCGCATCTCGGGCAACCTGCAGGGCGCGCTGAAACGCGGCAAGATCAGCGCGGCGCAGTTCGAGGAGCTGACCGAGAAAGCGCTGACGCTCGCCACTGATTACGCCGCGCTTTCCGACGCCGACCTGGTGATCGAGGCGGTGTTCGAGGACATGGGCGTGAAAAAGGACGTGTTCGGCAAGCTCGACGCGGTCTGCAAGCCGGGCGCGGTGCTGGCCTCCAACACCTCTTACCTCGACGTGAACGAGATCGCCGCCTGCACCTCGCGTCCGGGCGACGTGATCGGGCTGCACTTCTTCTCGCCGGCCCACGTGATGAAACTGCTCGAGGTCGTGGTCGCCGACAAGACCGCGCCGGACGTGGCCGCCACCGGCTTTGCCCTGGGCAAGAAGATGTCCAAGGTCTCGGTCCGCGCCGGCGTCTGCGACGGCTTCATCGGCAACCGGATCCTCAGCAAGTATCGCACCTGCGCCGATTACATGATCCTCGATGGCGCCAGCCCGTACCAGATCGACGCGGCGCTGGAGAAATTCGGCTTTGCCATGGGCCCCTATGCGGTGGGCGACCTGGCCGGGCTCGACATCGGTTGGGCCGTGCGCAAGCGCAAGCGCGCCGAGGGAATGGACCCGCGCGCGCGTGATTTCACCTATGCCGACAAGCTCTGCGAGGACGGCCATTTCGGCCAGAAGACCGGTAAGGGCTATTACGACTATGCCGCCGGTGCCAAGGCCCGCGTACCCAACCCCGAGCTGATGCCCCTGATCGAGGCCGACCGCGCCGCACAGGGCATCACCCCGCGCGAGTTCACCGACGAAGAGATCGTGCGCCGCTACATGGCCTCGATGGTCAACGAGGCGGCGCGGGTGGTCGGCGAGGGGATCGCCAAGCGGCCGCTCGATGTCGATGTGACCCTGCTCTACGGCTACGGCTTCCCGCGCTATCGCGGTGGCCCGATGAAATGGGCCGACATGCAGGGGCTGCCGGCGCTGCTGGCCGATATCAAGACCTGGGCCGAGGAGGACCCCTATTTCTGGGAGCCGGCACCGCTGTTGGAACAACTCGTCGCCGAAGGGCGCACGTTTGACGATTTGAACAAGGATTGAGGAGGAGAGATCCTGATGAAACAAGCTGTTATCGTAGCCGCCAACCGTACCGGTCTGGCCAAGTCCTTCCGGGGGTCGTTCAACGCCACCCATGGCGCCACCATGGGCGGACACGCGGTGCAGGCCGCGGTGGAGCGCTCCGGCCTCGAACCGGGAGAGATCGAGGATTGCCTGATGGGCTGTGGTGCGCCCGAGGCCGAGACCGGCAGCAATATCGCCCGCCAGATCGCCCTGCGCGCCGGGCTGCCGATCAGCGCCTCCGGCGTGACCGTGAACCGGTTCTGCTCCTCCGGGTTGCAGACCGTGGCGATGGCCGCCAACGCGATCACCTGCGAAGGTGCCGGCCCGATGGTCGCCGGCGGGGTGGAGAGCATCTCGATGGTGCAGCCCAAGTCGCGGCATGCGCCCGATCCGTGGCTGCTGGAGCATAAGCCAGCGGTCTACATGACCATGATCGAGACCGCCGACATCGTCGCCAACCGCTATGGCATCAGCCGCGAGGCACAGGACGAATACGGTCTGCGCAGCCAGCAGCGGATCGCCAAGGCGCAGGAGGCCGGCCTGTTCGCCGACGAGATCGTGCCGATGACCGCGACCATGGCCGTCAAGGACAAGGAAACCGGCGAGATCACGATGAAAGAGGTCGTGGTCGACCGCGACGAATGCAACCGGCCGCAAACCACGCTCGAGGGGCTGGCCAAGCTGGAGCCGGTGCGCGGCGAAGGCAACTTCATCACCGCCGGCAACGCCAGCCAGCTGTCCGACGGCGCCGCCGCCGTGGTCCTGATGGACAGCAAGGACGCCGAGAAACGCGGCCTCGAGGCAATGGGCGCCTTCAAGGGCTTTGCCGTTGCCGGCTGCGAACCCGACGAGATGGGGATCGGCCCGGTCTTTGCCGTGCCGCGCCTGCTGGAACGGCATGGCCTCAAGGTCGACGACATCGACATCTGGGAACTGAACGAGGCCTTCGCCTCGCAGGCGCTCTACTGCCGCAACCGGCTGGGCATTGATGACGAGAAATGCAACGTCAACGGCGGCTCCATCGCCATCGGCCATCCCTTCGGCATGACCGGCGGCCGCATGGTCGGCCACATCCTGCGCGAGGGCAAGCGGCGCGGCGCCAAGCTGGGCGTCGTGACCATGTGCATCGGCGGCGGCATGGGTGCGGCCGGCCTGTTCGAGATCTACTGAGAAAAGGGGCCCGACCAATGGACCTGAGTTATTCCCCCGAGGAGCAGGCGTTTCGTGACGAGGTTCGCGCCTTTCTCCGTGATGACCTGCCCAAGGAGCTGACGGACAAGGTCCGGTCGGGCGCCGAACTGGGCAAGGCCGATATCGAACGCTGGCACGCGATCCTGAACGCGCGCGGCTGGCTGGCCCAGAACTGGCCCAAGGAATTCGGCGGTGCCGAGTGGAACGCGGTGCAGCGGTATATCTTCGAGGAAGAGGCCGCGCTGGCCGACGCCCCGCGCATCGTGCCCTTCGGCCTGTCGATGCTGGCGCCGGTGCTGCAGAAATTCGGCTCCAAGGAACAGCAGGATTATTACCTGCCGCGCATCCTCAACGGCGAGGACTGGTGGTGCCAGGGCTATTCCGAACCGGGCGCCGGTTCGGACCTGGCCAGCCTCAAGACCCGCGCCGTGCGCGACGGCGATCACTACATCGTCAACGGGCAGAAGACCTGGACGACGCTGGGCCAGCACGCCAACAAGATCTTCTGCCTGGTGCGCACCGACCCGGACGTCAAACAGCAAGAGGGGATCTCCTTCCTGCTGATCGACATGGACACGCCGGGCATCGAGGTGCGCCCGATCATCCTGCTCGACGGCACCCCCGAGGTGAACGAGGTCTTCTTCAACGACGTGAAGGTGCCGGTCGAGAACCTGGTGGGCGAGGAAAACAAGGGCTGGACCTATGCCAAGTACCTGCTGACGCATGAGCGCACCAACATTGCCGGCGTCGGGTTCTCCCAGGCCGGGCTGGACGCGGTCAAGCGCATCGCGCGGGCCGAGATGGCGGGCGGTCGCCCGCTGATCGAGAACCCGCATTTCGCCGCGCGGCTCGCCAGGGTCGAGATCGACCTGATGGCGATGTCCACCACCAACCTGCGCATCATCAGCCAGGCGGCGGCGGGCCAGGCCCCCGGGGTGGAAAGCTCCATGCTCAAGGTCAAGGGCACCATCATCCGGCAGGAGATCAACGATCTCGCCCGGCGCGCGGTGGGCCCCTACGCGATGCCCTTCGCCTCCGAGGCGGTCGAGGGCGACAATGCGCCGATCGGCCCGGAGTATGCCGCGCCGCTGGCGGCCGATTACTTCAACAACAGAAAGCTGTCGATCTTTGGCGGCTCGAACGAGATCCAGCGCGGGATCATCGCCAAGGTCAAGATGGGGGGCTGAGGAACATGGATTTCACGCTGACCGAAGAACGGCAGATGTTGCAGGATACTCTGCGGCGCTATCTGGCCGACAAGTACACCACCAAGGCCCGCAACGAGATCCTCGACAGCGACTCGGGGATGAGCTCCGCGATCTGGGCGGAACTGGCGGAACTGGGCGTCATCGGCGCGCTGTTCCCCGAGGATCAGGGCGGCTTTGGCGGGGCCGGTTTCGACATCACCACCGTGTTCGAGGAGTTGGGCCGCGCCGGCGTGGTCGAGCCCTTTCTCGACACCGCGATCCTGGGCGGACGGCTGATCGCCGCGCTGGGTGACGCGGGCCAGCGGGCGTTGCTCGACGAGGTGATCGGAGGGTCGCTGCACCTGGCCTTCGCCCATGGCGAGCCGACCAGCCGATACGACCTCAGCCGGGTCGAGACCACGGCCGTACAAAACGGCGAGGAAATCGTACTGAACGGACGCAAGGCCGTGGTCATCAACGCCGAGGCCGCCGGGCAGCTGATCGTCTCGGCCCGCGAAAGCGGCGCGGTGGATGACGAGGGCGGCATCTCGCTCTTCCTGGTGCCGGCCGACAGCGCCGGGATGGCGCTGCGCGGCTACCCGATGCTCGCCGGTGGGCGGGCCGCCGAGGTCACGCTCGACAACGTGCGGCTGCCGACATCGGCGCGGCTCGGCGCGGCGGGCGAGGCGTTTCCGGCCATCGCGGCGGCAGCGGCGGCGGCCAACGTGGCGCTCTCGGCCGAGGCGCTGGGCGCGATGGAGACCGCGACGGAACTCACCCGTGGCTACCTGATGACGCGGCAACAGTTCGGCCGGCCCATCGGGACGTTCCAGGCGCTTCAGCACCGGTTCTCGGACCTGCTGATCGAGCTGGAACAGGTCCGTTCGGCGGTGATCAACGCCGCCGGCCACCTGGCGGACGATCCGCAGTCGCGCGATCGGCACATCGCCGCGGCGCGCAACCTGATCGGGCGGGCCGGGCGGCTGGTGGCCGAAGAGGCGATCCAGATGCACGGCGGCATCGCCATGACGCAGGAATACGAACTGGCCCATATCGCCAAGCGTATCGTGATGACCGACCATCGCTTTGGCGATACCGATTACCACCTGGAGCGCTTCATTGACCTCAGCGTCGCCTGACATCGACGCTGCCGGTCTCATCCATGGTGAGACCGGCGCACAGACCCTGATCGGCTGGACCGTGGACGTGGGCCAGCCGGACAGGCGCGCGCGGCTCTATCTCGACGTGGATGACCGGCATTCCAACCGCCACGGGGTGCTGCATGGGGGCATCCAGGCGATGCTGCTCGACAGCGCCTGTGGCTATACCGGGGCGCTGCATCTGGACCATGAGACTTTGCCGCAGATGATGAGCCTGTCGTTCAACACCCATTTTCTCGCCCCCTGCGGGCAGGGCCGGGTGATGGCGATCGGTCGGGTCACCGGCGGTGGCAAGCGCACCCTGTTCATCGAAGGCACGTTGTTCGATGCCGACGACCGCCTCGTTGCCACCGGCACGGGCGTGTACCGGCGGGTTCCGCCGGTAAGATAGCGCAACACCCGGGGAGGGATCGCAATGCCATCCGCACGCATCGAGGATCAGGGCGACCGGCTGGTCGTCGTCAACATGAACGCCAAGCGGCGCGGCGCGCTGTCACCCGACCTGTACAAGGCCATCACCGAGGCGGTCGAGCAGGCCGCGCAGCCGCGTATCCGCGCCGTGATCCTGACCTCCGAGGGCGGGTTCTTCTGCGCTGGCGGCGATCTCAACGTGCTGATCAATCGTCAGGGCATGGGCGAGGACGAACGCCGCGCCCAGATCGACAAGCTGCACGACCGCATCCGCGCGATCCGCGCCTGCCCGGTGCCTGTGATCGCCGCCGTCGAGGGCGGTGCGGCGGGGGCGGGGCTGTCCCTCGCGCTGGCTTGCGACCTGATCGTGGCGGCCCGTGACGCGCAGTTCACCGCCGCTTACGTCAAAGCCGGGCTGGTGCCAGATGGCGGGCTGACCGCGTCACTGGCGCGGGTCCTGCCGCGACCACTTGCGATGGAGATGTGTCTGCTGGGCCGGCCCGTGGGCGCCGACCGCATGGCGGCGCTGGGGGCGGTGAACCTGCTGACCGAACCGGGCGGGGCGGAGGCTGCCGCGCAGGAACTGGCCGATACGCTGGCGCGCGGCCCGCGCGACACGCAGGGGGCGATCCGGCGCATGGTCGCCTCGGCCTATGACCTGTCCGAGGCCGAGCAGTTGAGCCGCGAACGCGATGCCATGGCCCGCGCCACCGGCAGCCCCGAGGCCGCCGAGGGCATCGCGGCCTTTCTCGAAAAGCGGAAACCGGACTGGAGCTGAGGGTTGCGCGCCCGGCTCAAGGCCGGGCTGGTCGCCGGTCAGAGCCTCAGACGTAAACCCCCTGCGCCGCCTCGCGGATGGCGCGGATGTTCTGGCCATAGACCTCGGGGGCCTGCACCGAGCCGCCCTTGAACACCGCCGAACCGGCCACCAGCACGTCGGCGCCGGCGTCGGCCACCAGCGGCGCGGTGGTCGGATCGACACCGCCGTCGATCTGGATATGCACCGGGCGGGTGCCGATCATCCGGCGCAGCTGCTTGACCTTCTCGACCTGGGAATGAATGAACTTCTGCCCGCCGAAACCGGGGTTCACCGTCATCACGCAGACCAGGTCCACCATGTCGAGCAGGTACTCGACCGAGGCCGCCGGCGTGCCGGGGTTCAGTGCCAGCCCGGCCTTGCAGCCCGCCGCGCGGATCGCCTGCAGGGTCCGGTGCGGGTGCGGGCCGGCCTCGACATGGGCGGTGATCACATCGGCGCCGGCCTCGGCATAGGCGGCGATATAGGGATCGACCGGCGCGATCATCAGGTGCACGTCCATCACCGTCTTCACATGGGGGCGAAACGCCTTCACCGCCGGCGGGCCGAAGGTGAGGTTGGGCACGAAATGGCCGTCCATCACGTCCACATGGACCCAGTCGGCGCCCTGGTCCTCGATGGCGCGGATTTCCTGCCCGAAGTTGGCGAAATCGGCGGACAGGATCGACGGCGCGATCTTGATGGAACGGTCGAAGGTCATCTGATGCATCTCCACGTGGCCTGAGTTGCATATAGGCCGCCGACGCGATGGGCGGTAGGGGGGAATCGGCCCAAAGGCGCCGGATCCACCGCGCGGCCCTTCAAGCGAGGGGCCTCGGCGTGGAGGGGCGGAAACAGGCCACCAACCGGAGCGCGTTGAAGGCAGGCAACCACCACGGAGGCAGGAGGAATTTTGAAGGAATTTGGTGGAGCCTAGGGGGATCGAACCCCTGACCTCTTGCATGCCATGCAAGCGCTCTCCCAGCTGAGCTAAGGCCCCGTCGCCGTCACCGGCGGTGTGCGCGTCGTTTACGGAACGGCGCTGTGATGATCAAGCGAAAAAATCGCCTTTCGGGCAGGATTTTTGCCAGGGCGCCTTGGCGCCCGGACAGGCACGGACGGGCAGGGCGGTGATTGCCCCGACCCGCCCCGCGCGATCACGAGTCGTCGTCGTCCGAGGGGACGTCGGCGATCTCGTCCAGCGAAACGTTGTCCTCCTCGTCGTCGTCCTCGAGGACGTCATCGCCCAGATCGACGTCGACCGCGTCGTCGTCATCGTCCAGCACCACCTCCTCATCATCGGTGGATTTGTCCTTTGCCTTGGCCGAGGCCGCATCCTCGGCGTCGGCCGCGATCATCCGGCTCTTGCCGGTCTCCATTTCAACCACCTCGCCCGTATAGGGGCTGACGATCGGGTTCCTGTTCAAGTCGTAGAAGCGTTTGCCGGTGGTCGGGCAAATGCGCTTTACACCCCATTCTTCCTTGGGCATGTGAAATCCCCTTGATTAACTGCTGAGTCGTGTCGACGATTCCGTGCACGTGCCATATGAGATAAGGGCTGTCAAAGCCTTTGAGACCGGAGCCGAGCGCCATGGCCGACCATTTCCTGCCGGGATCGCCCGCGGTGCCGCTGACCTTGCGCCGCTCTGCCCGGGCGCGGCGCATCAGCCTGCGCATCTCGCAACTCGACGGGCGGGTCACCCTGACGCTGCCAAAGGGCGTGCCCGAGGCCGAGGCGCTGGCCTTTGCGCGGACCAAGGAGAGCTGGATTCGCGGCCACCTGGAAACGCGTCCGACCGAGGTGGCGGTCGGCCCCGGGGAGGTGATCCCGGTCGAGGGCGTGGCGCGCCGCGTGGTGGCCGGGCCGGGGCGGGGGGTGCGCCTGTCGGCGGATGAAATCGCCGTGCCGCAGGACAATGCCAGCCGCCGCCTGCACTCCTGGCTGCGCGAACTGGCGCGCGACCGGCTGGCCGGCGCCGCCGACGATTATGCCCGCGCGCTGGGCCGGGACTATACCCGGATCACCCTGCGGGACACCCGCTCGCGCTGGGGGTCGTGCTCGTCGCGCAGGGCGCTGAGTTTCTCCTGGCGGCTGGTGCTCGCCCCGCCCGAGGTGCTGCGCTATGTTGCCGCGCATGAGGTCGCTCACCTGGCCGAGATGAACCACTCCGCCGCCTTCTGGGAGGGGGTGGAGCGGATCCACGGCCCTTACGAGGCACCGCGCCGCTGGCTGCGCGACCACGGCGCCGGGCTGCACCGGTACCGCTTTCCCGACTGAGCCGCCCCGGGCGGGATCGGACGGGCGAGGCTTGACCGCCGGCCGGTTTGTGATCACATGATCCCATGATGATGCAACAACGCCCCGCCGACGCCGCGCCCGCCGCCCATGACCGGGTCTATCGCACCCTGCGCACGCGGATCATGCACGGCGAGATCGAACCGGGCCAGTCGCTGACCCTGCGCGGCATCGGGCGCGAGTTCGATGTCTCGATGACCCCCGCGCGCGAGGCGATGCGGCGGCTGGTGGCCGAGGGGGCGTTGCTGCTGTCCAGCTCGGGCCGCGCCTCGACGCCCGATCTCACCCAGGACCGGATCGAGGAACTGGCTGCGCTGCGCGCCCTGCTCGAGGTCGAACTGGCCAGCCGCGCCCTGCCACGCGCCCATATCGCCCTGATCGAGCGGCTGCACAGCATCAACGGCGTGATCGCCGAGCAGGTGCAGAAACGCGATGCGGTCGGCTATATCCGCACCAACCTCGAGTTTCACCGCACCCTCTACCTGCGCGCGCAGGCCCCGGCGATGCTGGCCATGGCCGAAACCGTCTGGCTCCAACTCGGACCGACCATGCGGGCGCTTTACGGCCGGTTGCGCCGCACCGAGGCGCCGCAGTACCACCGGCTGATCATCGCCGCGCTCAAGGCCGGCGACGAGCCCGGGTTGCGGCTGGCGGTGCGCTCGGACGTGACCCAGGGGCTGAAGCTTCTGACACGCTAGAGACCCGGTTGGGGTGCCCGGCGTTTTGCGTTAGCCTGCGCCAAATCGGTGGGCAAAGGGCAGCAGCATATGAACATCACACGACGAACGGCGGGGCTGGGACTGGCGGCGGCATTTCTGACCGGGTGCACCGGCGGCGGGTCGCAACCGGCGGCGCCCGGCCGGATGCGGGCGGTGGCCAATCCCGGCTTTGACACCTGGGTTCAGGGGTTTCGCACCCGCGCGGCGGCCAAGGGCATTGATCCGCAGGTGCTGAGCCGCGCCTTTCGCGGCGCCGGCTACCTGCCCGGGGTGATCGAGCGTGACCGCAACCAGACCGAGTTCACCCGCAGCCTTGAGGATTACATCGCCATCGCCGCCTCGGACGAGCGGGTCGCGACGGGCCGCTCCATGCTGAAACGGCACGGCGCACTGCTCGCGCGGATCGAGGCGAAGTACGGCGTCGAGGCTCGCGTGGTCACCGCCATCTGGGGGTTGGAAAGCCGCTATGGCGCGCGGCGCGGCGACGTGCCGGTGATCTCGGCGCTGTCGACGCTGGCATATGATGGCCGGCGCGGCGCCTTTTTCGAAAGCCAGCTGATCGCCGCGCTCAAGATCGTGCAGAACGGCGACGTCCCGCCCGAGCGCATGACCGGAAGCTGGGCCGGCGCCATGGGCCATACCCAGTTCATCCCCACCTCCTATCTCGCCTACGCGGTGGATTTCACCGGCGACGGGCGGCGCGACATCTGGTCGGACGATCCCGCCGACGCGCTGGCCTCGGCCGCCGCCTACCTGTCGCGCTCGGGCTGGCGGCATGGTCAGCCCTGGGGGCTGGAGGTCGCCTTGCCGCAGGGCTTCGACATGGGGCTGACCGGGCGCGGCACCAGCCGTAGCGCGGGCCAGTGGGCGGCGCTGGGGGTTCGCCCGGCGGCGGGCGGCGCGCTGCCCGATCACGGGTCGGCCTCTGTGCTGGCCCCGGCCGGCCCCGGTGCGCCGGCCTTCCTGGTGTTCCGCAATTTCGGGGTGATCCTGCGCTATAACAACGCCGAGAAATACGGCATCGGCGTCGGCCACCTGTCCGACCGCATCGCCGGCGGTCCGCCGCTCTTCGGTCGATTCGGGCCGGATGCCACCGGGTTGACGCTGGACGACCGCAAGGACCTGCAGGCCCGGCTCACCCGCGCCGGCTTCGACACGCAGGGGGCGGACGGTGTGATCGGCGACAACACCCGCGCCGCGATCACCGCCTATCAGCGCGCCAAGGGGTTGCCGGTCACCGGCACACCGTCAAAGGCACTGCTGGCGCGGCTCGGGGGATAAGGGCGCGCGCCTGGTGGCGGCACGTCGAAAACGGCCGCATGGACCCCTTGCGGCACCGCCACCTGGTGTGCCGTCCTTTGGCGGGGGCGCGTCATCCGAGGGTGATCGGGGCCGATTCCGACCGGCGCGCCGGTCCCCGCAGTGCTTGGGGCGTCTTCGCGACAGGGCTCGAATTGAACCATCGAGGCAGGCGGAGCAGGAGGTTCGGCGCGCCGTCCGCCACCAGCCGGCCGTCCTCGAGGGCCGCCGCCAGCGAAACATCCCCGCGATAGACCCGGATCAGGTCCGGCAACGCGGCGCTCAGGAACAGGTCGGTTTCTCCACCGGGGTCGGACACGCAGACATCGAGCTCTCCCGCCTCGCACACGAACCAGTAGAAACGCTTGCCCTCCGGCTGGTCGGTGACGTCGAGGTGAATGACCCGGCGGCGCGGCCCGAAGGCCTTGGGGTCCACCGAATACTCCAACCCCCAGATCAAGAGACCCAGATCAATTTCGCCGTCCTTGAGCTCCCTGCGGGTCCACCGCCGCCCCCAGACCCCGAGCGCACCAACCAACGGCAGGAATTCGGCGCCAGCCTCCGTCAGGTGATATGTCCAGGTCTTTCCCGTGGCGGTCCGCCTGCGCGCGACGAGGCCTTCGGCCTCAAGCAGTCGCAGCCGACGGGTCAGCAGGGTGGCGGACATGTGCGGAACACCCCGGTGTATGTCGTTGAACCTTTCGGCGCCCGCCCCGAGGTTCCGGATAACCAGCGCCGTCCAGCGCTCGCAAAAGATCTCCGCAGCCTTGGCGATGGGACAGAATTGGCCATATCCCTTCATGGATGCCTCCCCTGTTGGGCCAAGGATACCGCAGACGGGGGGCGCTGAATACTCCAGATCGTGGAGTATCCGCAGGCCCATCCCGGTGGCACTCTGGTGCCATGACCATCAACGGGAGGCTGCGATGACCATTCAGACACCTGGCCCCGAAGCGCGTATGTGGGGCCGAACGGGCAAGGCCTATGACGGGATTTCATTCGGGCTGTCCGATACCATCGCGCACACGGTGCAGTCGCTTTGGCCCCGGTCCGGCGACCGTATCCTCGATATCGGAACGGGCACCGGCTGGGCCGCCCGGCTTGCGGCGTGGCGTGGTGCCCGTGTCACCGGAGTGGATATCGCGCCGGGCATGATCGCGGCCGCCGAGGCCCTGGCGGCCGGTCTCGATCCGCGGCCGGAGTTTCGGGTGGCGCCGGCCGAGGCGCTCCCGTTCGACGACGAGAGTTTCGACGGGGTGATGTCGACTTATGGCGTGATCTTTTCCGATGATTCACGCGCCACCGTCGCCGAGATGGCGCGCGTCCTTCGCCCCGGCGGGCGCCTGGCGTTGGCAACATGGGCCGACGACCCGGATGGCTACATTGCGCGGTTCTTCGCGCTGATCGGGCGGTGGTCCGACGCGCCCCCGCCCCCTGCCTCGCCCTTCGACTGGGGGAGCCCCGACTGGTTGCAAGAGGCATTCGCGGACCGTTTCGAGATCGAGATCCGCGCGCAGGTGACAACGCTCTATGCGCCGGATGTCGCGACGGTCTGGGCCGAATACGTCAAGGGCTTCGGTCCCGTCGCGGAAACCTGGGCGGCCCTGCCGGAGGCGCGGCGAGACGCCTTCAAAGCCGCGTTCGAGCGGGTCCATGCGCCCTACAAGACGGAATTGGGCCTGGTGATTCCCCGGACTGCCGTCGTCCTTCGAGGGGGCCGTATCTGATTTGGATCGCGGGCGCGGACTACGCCGCCAGCCCCTTTGCGCCCATGGCCAGGAATTTCTCGCGCCGGGACTGGATCAGCTTGGCCGGGGTCTTGCCGTCCATCTCGCCCAGCATCTGGCCCAGCGCCTTGCCCACGGCCTCGATGCTGGCGTCGCGGTCGCGATGCGCCCCGCCCAGCGGCTCGTCGATCAACCGGTCCACCACGCCCAGTTTCTGCAACTCCTGCGCGGTCAGCCGCATCGCCTCGGCGGCCTCGCGCATTTTCTCGGAGTCCTTCCACAGGATCGAGGCACAGCCCTCCGGCGTGATCACCGAATAGACCGAGTGTTCCAGCATCGCCACGCGATCGGCCGTGGCCAGCGCCACCGCGCCGCCCGAGCCGCCCTCGCCGATGATGACCGAGATCAGCGGCACGCCGATCTGCAGGCATTTCTCGGTCGAGCGCGCGATCGCCTCGGACTGGCCGCGCTCTTCGGCGCCCTTGCCGGGATAGGCGCCGGGGGTGTCGACCAGTGTGATCACCGGCAGGCCGAACTTGTTGGCCATCTCCATCAGGCGCACCGCCTTGCGATAGCCCTCGGGGCGGGCCATGCCGAAATTGTGCAGGATGCGCGACTTGGTATCGGCGCCCTTCTCCTGGCCGATCACCATCACCGGGCGGTCGTCCAGCCGCGCCAGCCCGCCCATCACCGCGTGGTCGTCGGCGAAATTGCGGTCGCCGGCCAGCGGCGTGAACTCGGTGAACAGGGCCTCGATGTAATCGCGGCAATGCGGCCGTTCCGGGTGGCGCGCGACCTGGCATTTCCGCCAGGGCGTCAGGCTCTTGTACAGATCGCGCAGCAGGGTCTCGGCCTTGGCGTCAAGCGCGGCGGCCTCGGCGGCCACGTCCATCTCTTCGTTGGCGCGGCCAAGCGCGCGCAACTCTTCGGCCTTGCCTTCGATTTCGGCCAGGGGTTTTTCGAAATCCAGGTACTGGGTCATCGGGCCTCTCGCTGCGGGACCATTGGGCTGTCTAGGGGGCTATATGACGTTGCGGCGGCCCGGATGCAACTCGCCGGGTTGGAGGATCGCCCGCGAATCGCGTTAAACTGCCCGGCGAGGGAGGGCGCGGCGTAACATGGAGCCGAACATGGAAATGAGCGCGCCGGTCGCCGCCGCCTTCGCGGCTTTCCCGCCCGGGGCGCAGCCGGGGCTGCGCGCGTTGATCCTGTCGGTCGCCGCCGACACGCCCGAGGCCGGGCGCCTGTCCGAGGAATTGCGCTGGGGCCAGCCCGCCTATCTCACACCCCGGACCGGGGCGGGCACCACCCTGCGGCTGGGGGTGCCGAAATCGGGTGGATTCGCGCTTTTCGTGCATTGCCAGACCACCTTGATCGAGGAATTTCGCGCCCTTGCCGGCCCCGACTGGTCGGTCGAGGGTCGCCGCGCCATCCTGTTCGACGGACCCGCCGCGATCACCGACCCGGCCCTGCGCCTCTTGATTCGCCGCGCGCTGACCTACCATCTCAAGGGAGGGGGGCGGTGCTGAGGTGCAACGGGCTTGCCCGCGCGGCCTGCGCCGCCTAACCTTTCTCTGCCCATCTCCTCGGGGCGCATTTTTCCAAGGACGCCTTATGAAAACAGTCATTCGGGCCACCGTGGCCGCCCTCGCACTCGCTGCCGTCTCGGCGACGGCCAGCTTGGCCGCGCCGCTGAAGCTCACCCCGGCCAACCCGCAGCCCGGCGGGCTCAAGGGCGGGCTCTCGGTCAGCTATGCCTATCCGCAGACGGACATTCGCACCCTGGCCGAGGCCGGCCGCGCCCTGAGCGGTGGCGCCCAGCGCGGTCCGGCGCTGCGCGGGCTGGATTACCGCGACACCAACATCGGCCAGCCAACCCTGACCTCCAAGCGTGACGAGAATGTCGCCGCCTCGATCCGGGGCTATGTCCGTTTCGACGCGCCCGGCGTCTACGAGATGGATTTCTTCACCAATGACGGGCTCGACGCCTATATTGGCGGGCAGCGGGTCGGGCGTTTCGACGGCCGCCAGACCTGCGACAGCACCTATGTGACCGAGGTCGAGGTGCCGCAGGCCGGCTGGTATGAATTCAAGGCCACCTATTTCAACCGGCTCAACACCTCCTGCCTGATGATGCGCCGGGCCAAGAAGGGCAAGCCGCTGAAATGGGTGCCGAACGGGATATTCGGCCA